>JALYNS010000369.1 GCA_030773035.1 Chloroflexota bacterium | reverse complement strand
GCCGACAACCCGGGTCGCCTGAACCTGTACGAGTGGAACGGCAGGCTGGTGCTGATCGACTTTGCCCACAACGAGGCCGGCCTGGCCGGCCTGCTGGATGTCAGCCGCTCGCTCGCATCGGCGCGCGGTCGTCGCGTGCGCGGCAAGGTGCGCCTGGGGGTGGGCACTGCGGGCGATCGGACCGATGAAATCCTTCACAACCTGGGCGTCCTGGCCGCCGGTGCCGATGACGTGGTGATCACCGAAAAGCACCACTACCTGCGCGGCCGTGATCTGGAGGGGATGAACGCCATCCTGCGCGGAGGGATCGCGGAGGGTGGCTACGCCGGCGAAGTGGCGGCCCTGGAGACCGAGCTCGGAGCGCTGCAGGCGCTCCTGGCGCGCTCGCGGCGGGGCGACGTGGTGGCGGTGATGAGCCACGGCGAACGGGCCGAGATCTTTGCGTGGCTCGAAACGGAGGGGTATCGACCGGTCGGCATCAAGCGGCTGCGGGAGCTGGTCGGCGCCTAGCTGTTGACCTCGATGGCGACCGACTCGTCGCCCGATTCCGAGGACGCGCTGATCGCGTCGCCGCCGTGCTGGCGGCGCTGGAGCTCCTTCCAGACATCGTTGGCGTGGTCGACACAGACCACGATCACGTCGCCCTCTTGGCCCAGGTCCAGCGCATAGCGGGTCGCCTCCAGCTCGTGGAGCACGGTCTCCACCTTCGTGCAGCGCTGCCCCGCGGCCATTCCGGCACGGACGCCGCGCTCGATCAGGGCGGCCGTCTCCCCCCGCTTCCGACCCCGCGTGTTCGCATCCTCGCGCACGATGACCGTGTCGAAGTGGGCGGCTGCGACCTTTCCGAGCTCGACGATATCCTCGTCTCGTCGGTCGCCGGCGGTCGCCATCACCCCGATGCGCTGGCCGGTGACCAGGGCGCGGCGGCCGCCGGGGCTCGGTTCGCCGAGGCGTTCCACGAACTCGCCCAGGGCCTTGACCGCCGGCGGGTTGTGCGCGTAGTCGACGATCACCCGATATCCGTCGAGCTCGAACATGTTCAGCCGTCCGGGGGCCATGAAATAGCTGGTGGTGAAGGTGCGCAGACCCTGCCGGATGTCGTGCAGGTGGGCGCCGGCGGCCCAGGCCGCGGCCCCCGCCGCAAGGGCGTTCTGGACGTTCATGCGCGCACGCCCCTCGAAGGTCGCGGGGAGCAGGTGGGTCCAGACCAGTGGCATGCTCTTGCGGCCGTGGCGCAGCACGATCATCTCTCCGTTGCGGCCCGGTTCCACGGTCACCGCCCGTCGCCCGCGGCTCGCCTGTCGGCCGATCGTCTCGTTGTCGGGATCCATGCTGAAGTAGACAACCGAGCCTGAGCAGTGACTGGCCATGGCCGCCACCAGCGGGTCATCCGCGTTGAGGACCGCCGTCCCGTCGCGAGGCACCGCCTCGACCAGCACCTGCTTCACGGCCGCGAGCTGGCGGATCGAGTTGATGCCGCCCAGCCCCAGGTGATCGCCGGTCACATTGAGCACGACCGCCACGTCGTTGCGGTCGTAGCCGAGCCCCTCGCGCAGGATGCCGCCGCGGGCAACCTCGAAGACCGCCATCTCGACGTTGGGGTTCTGGAGGACGGTCGATGCCGACCTGGGGCCGCTCATGTCGCCGCGGCGGATCAGCCGCCCGTCGACCAGGATGCCATCGGTGCTGGTCATCCCGACCTTGCGCCCCATCCCCCTGAAGATGTGGGCGATCATCCGGGCCGTCGTCGTCTTCCCGTTGCTGCCGGTGACCGCCACGATCGGGATGCGCGAGGCCGTTCCCGGCGGGAAGAGCATGTCGATCACCGGCTTGGCGACGTACTGCGCCTCGCCCTCGGTCGGATTGGTGTGCATCCGAAAGCCCGGGGCGGCATTCACCTCCACGATCCCGCCCCCGGTCTCGCGCACGGGGATGCCGATATCAGGGCAGATCAAGTCGATGCCCGCGATGTCGAGCCCGACCACCCGCCCCGCCAGCTCCGCGATCTCCGCGTTCTCCGGGTGGATCTCCTCGGTCCGGTCGATGCTGATCCCGCCGGTGCTCATGTTGCCGGTCCGCTTGAGGAAGACCCGCGTCCCGCTCGGCGGAACGTCGGCCATCCCAAAGCCCTGCTCCGCCGCGTAGCTGATCGACTCCTCGTCGATGCTGATGCGGGTCAGCACCTTCTCATGACCGATGCCGCGCCGGGGATCGGCGTTGGTCGTCTCGACCAGCTGGGCGAGGGTATGGGCGCCGTCCCCGTCGACGTGGGCCGGGATGCGCTGGGCAACGGCCCGCAGCACCCCGCCGATCACCAGGCAGCGGTAGTCGTTGCCGGTCAGGAAGCTCTCGACCACGACCCCGCCGTAGCGCGACTCGGCGCGCGCAACCAGGTAGCCGTCGCGCACCGCATCGCCGTTGGCGAGGTTGAGGATCACGCCCCGGCCATGGTTGCCGTCGAGCGGCTTGACCGCCACCGGGTAGCCGATGCGACCCGCCGCCGCCACGGCCTCGTCGGCATTGCGCACCACCTCCGCACGCGGAACGGGCACGCCGGTGCCGGCCAGCAGCTGGTTGGTGAGCTTCTTGTCGGATGCGATGTCGACGCCCAGCGAGCTGGTGTTGGAGGTCATGGTGGCGCGGATCCGCTTCTGGTGGACCCCGTGGCCGAGCTGCACCAGCGACGCCTCGTTGAGGCGAATCCAGGGGATGTCGCGCAGGCCCGCCTCGTCCAGCAGGGCCTGAGTCGAGGGTCCAAAGGCAGCCCGCTCGGCGAGCCGGACAAGCTGCTCGAACTCGTTCGCGAAGTCGAAATCGGCGTCCGGCTCGACCAGGTAGTTGACCAGACGCACGGCCAGGCGGCCAGCTGCAAGGCCGACCGTCTCCTCGGCGTAGGAGTAGACGACGTGGTAGTGCCCCTCCTGGCCGGTGCCGCGCGTCTTGCCGCGCCCGACCTCGGTCCCCGCGTCGCGCTGGAGCTGGAGGGCGACGTGCTCGGCGACGTGCCCCGTCCAGGTGCCGTCGCGCAGCCGCTTGGCGAAGCCGCCGGTACGCCCGGTCGAGCAGGAATGCTGGCCGACCCCTGGCAGCATCTCGAGCAGCCGCTCCGTGAAGCCGGGGATCGTGTTGGTCGGGAACGCCTCCAGCACGCCGAGGTCGACGATGAGCTTGATTGCGGGCTCGTAGTTCCAATAGTTGGGGCCGCGGTAGACCCGCGTCTCGACGATCCTGAGCGTCCCGCGGGGCTTCGCGCC
>JALYNS010000368.1 GCA_030773035.1 Chloroflexota bacterium | reverse complement strand
GGCTGGGGGAGCGCCGCGCGGCCCCGTCGCCGAGACGCGCCTCCAAGGCTGCCCGCGCCGCCATCGAGCGCACCTCGGCGCTGAGATCCGCCCCGCCGGCCCAGCGCTCCTCGACCAGGCCGGTGTCGTAGGAGCCCGCCGCGAAGCCAGGCTCGTCGACCAGCCAGCGGAAGAAGGAGAGGCCGGTCTGGACGCCCCCCACCATCGTCTCGTCGAGCGCGCGACGCAGCCGGGCCAGGACCGCGGGACGATCGTCGGCGTGCACCAGCAGCTTGGCCAGCAGCGGGTCGTACTCGACCGGCAACGGCGTGCCGGCGCCGACGCCGGCATCGACTCGCACCCCGGGCCCGGATGGCATGCTCCAGGCCGTGACGCTGCCCGCCACCGGGATGAAGTCATGATGAGGATCCTCCGCATAGATCCGCACCTCGATGGCGTGGCCGCGCGGCTCGGCAGCCGTCACCCCCTCGGGGAGCCGCTCCCCCGCCGCCACCCGGATCTGCCAGGCGACCAGGTCGAGCCCGGTCACCAGCTCGGTGACGCCATGCTCGACCTGGAGCCGGGTGTTCATCTCCAGGAAGTAGTGGTTGCCCTCGGCGTCCAGCAGGAACTCGACGGTGGCGGCGTTGTGGAATTCGACCGTGCCCGCGACGCGCCGGGCGTCATCGGCCAGCCGCCCGCGAAGGACGGGCGTGACCGCGGGTGACGGAGCCTCCTCGACCAGCTTCTGGTGACGGCGCTGGATGCTGCACTCGCGCTCGCCGAGGACGGCCAGGCTCCCGTGCCGGTCGCCCAGCAGCTGGACCTCGACGTGGCGCGCCGGCGCGATCAGCCGTTCGTAGTAGAGGGTCCCGTCCCCGAAGGCGGCGAGCGCCTCGCGGCCTGCGCTCTCGAGGGCCGACGCCAGCTCATCGGGCCGATCGACGCGGCGCATCCCACGGCCGCCGCCACCGGCTGCCGCCTTCACCAGCCCCGGGAATCCGATCGCCAGAAGGTCAGGGGTCATCACCGCGCCGTTCGCATCGGCGACGAGCGGAACGAGCAGGCCCGGGACGATCGGGACGCCCGCCGCGGCAACGGCACGTCGGGCGGCCAGCTTGTCGCCGAGCGATGCCAGCGTCGCAAAGGGCGGCCCGATGAAGACCAGCCCCGCCTCCTCGACCGCCCGGGCGAACGACGCGTTCTCCGACAGGAAGCCGTAGCCGGGGTGGATCGCCTCGGCACCGGAGCGCTGCGCGGCATCGATCACCGCGTCGATCGAAAGATACGACTCCGACGCGGACGCCGGACCGATCCGCTCCGAGCGATCCGCCAGGCGCGTGTGCAGGGCATCCGCATCCGCGTCGCTGTAGACGGCAACCGTCTCGATCCCAAGCTCACGGCATGCGCGCATGACGCGGATCGCGATCTCGCCCCGGTTGGCGATCAGCAGCCGTCGGAACGGCGGGTGGGACGCATCGGCCCCGTCTTTGCGCAAAGACGGCCCGCCGTCAGAGCGGGATGTTGCCATGCTTCCGGGCGGGCACCGACTGACGCTTCCCCTCGAGCATGGCGAGGGCGTCGACGACCCGCTCCCGGGTCTCTGATGGCAGGATCACCTCGTCGACGTAGCCGCGCGCAGCCGCGACATACGGATTCGCGAATCGAGCCTCGTACTCCGCCACCAGGCGCGCGCGCTCGGCGTCGGGGTCATCGGCCCCCGCGATGCCATCGCGAAAGATGATGTTGACCGCTCCCTCGGCGCCCATCACCGCGATCTCCGCCGTCGGCCACGCAAAGTTCAGATCGCCGCGCACATGCTTGCTGCTCATGACGTCGTAGGCGCCGCCGTATGCCTTGCGGGTGATCACCGTCACCTTGGGCACCGTCGCCTCGCAGTAGGCATATAGCAGCTTGGCACCGTGGCGAATGATGCCCCGATGCTCCTGGTCGACACCGGGCAGGAAACCGGGAACGTCGACGAGGGTCAGCAACGGGATGTTGAAGCAGTCGCAGAAGCGGACGAAGCGTGCCGCCTTGTCGGACGCGTCGATGTCGAGCACACCGGCCAGCACTTCGGGCTGCTGCGCCACGATCCCGATGCTGCGGCCCTCGATCCGCGCGAAGCCGCAGATGATGTTCCGCGCAAAGAGCGACTGGACCTCGGTGAAGGATCCGCCGTCCACGATCCCACCGATGACGCGGTGCATGTCGTATGACCGCTGCGCCGAGTCCGGCACCAGCTCGTCGAGCTCCGCGCCATTCACCTCCGCCGCCTGCCAGTCGGCGACCAACGCCGGCGGGTCGACGTTGTTCTGCGGCATGTAGCCGAGGATCCGGCGCGTCAGGACGAGCGCCTGTGGCTCCCCCTCCGCCAGGAAATGCGCCACGCCGCTCGTCTCGTTGTGGACGCGCGCGCCGCCAAGTCCCTCGCGGTCGATCTCCTCGTGGGTGACCGCCTTCACCACGTTCGGTCCGGTCACGAACATGTAGCTGCTGCCGTCGACCATCACCGTGAAGTCGGTGATCGCCGGCGAGTAGACCGCGCCGCCGGCGCACGGCCCCATCACCACCGAGATCTGCGGCACGACGCCGGACGCCAGGGTGTTGCGCAGGAAGATCTCGGCGTATCCACCCAGCGAGGCCACGCCTTCCTGGATCCGCGCGCCACCGGAGTCCGAGAGACCGATGATCGGTGCGCCGGTGGCCAGCGCCAGGTCCATGACCTTGCAGATCTTTTCCGCATGCGCCTCCGACAGCGATCCGCCGAAGACGGTGAAGTCCTGGGCGTAGACGAAGACGAGCCGTCCGTCGATCCTTCCATGGCCGCTCACCACGCCGTCGCCCAGGTAGTGCTCCTGGTCGAGTCCGAAGTCGGTGGCCCGATGCGTGACGAGAGCATCCAGCTCGACGAACGACCCTTCGTCCAACAACAGCTCCAACCGCTCGCGCGCGGTCAGCCTGTTCTGCTCGTGCTGCTGCGCGATCCGCCGCTCGCCGCCGCCCAGCTTCGCCTCTTCGCGCAGCCGTCGGAGGTGGGCAAGCTTGTCGGCCGTCGACACGGTCGTCCTCCGCGCTGGTGGTGGGCCCAGCAGGGATCGAACCTGCGACCCGCCGGTTATGAGCCGGATGCTCTGACCACTGAGCTATGGGCCCGATGGATGGTGGACAACTTCGAGTATAGAGCGTCGTCTTTGCACAAAGACATCGACATCCAGACAGTCTGTGGATAACTCGGATGGTCGCTGGCGACCGGCGCCGGGTATGATCGGTCAGTCGCAGACGCGACGCTTCACCAACCGCCCGACCCGCTGCTAGGTGCTGACGTGACGAAGGTAATCTCGATTGCGAACCAGAAAGGTGGAGTCGGGAAGACGACCGCCTCGATCAATCTCGGCGGTGCGCTGGCCGAGCTGGGCTATCGGGTTCTGTGCGTCGACATGGACCCGCAGGCAAACCTGACGGTCGGGCTGGGGATCAGCCTCTCCGACGTCCACTATTCGATGGCCGATGTCCTTTCGGAGGATCGCCATCCCCTTGACGAGATCGTGCGGCAGACGGACATGCCGGGTCTGTCGGTGGCGCCGTCAACCCTCGAGCTGGCCTCGACCGAGGTTGAGCTGTTCACCGCCATCGGCCGCGAGATGGTCCTGCGCGACACGCTGGCCGGCTGGGCCGAGCGACAGTACGACGTGATCATCATCGACTCGCCGCCGACGCTCGGGCTGCTGACGATCAACGCGCTGGTTGCCAGCTCCCGCGTGATCATCCCGGTCCAGACCCAGTACTACGCCATCAAGGGGCTGACCGCCCTCATCAAGGTCATCAACACCATCAAGATCAAGCTGAACCACGATCTCGAGATCCTGGGCCTGCTCGCCACGTTCTTCGACGGACGAACAGTCCTTGCTCGCGAGATGCTGCAGAACCTGCGCGAGCTGGGCGACCACCGGGTCTTCAACACCATGATCAAGCAGACCGTGAAGCTTGGCGAGGCGCCGCTCACCGGCAAGCCGATCACCGAATACGCGACCCACTCGGCGGCCGCTCGCGCCTTCCGCGAGCTGGCCCGGGAGGTGATCGAACTTGGCTAGCAAGCGCCCGGCCTTCAGCGACAACATCCATCGCCTCTTCGACGAGGCACAGGCGACCGATCTCTCCCCGGGGATCGTGTCGCTCATCGAATCGCGCGCGACCCAGGCGCAGATCCGCGAGGTGCCTGTGGCGCGGATCCTGCCCAATCCCGCGCAGCCACGCCTCTCCTACGAGGAGGACTCCCTGACCGAGCTGGCCGACTCCATTCGGGAGCACGGCGTCCTGCAGCCGATCCTGGTACGCCCGGTCGGCAACCAGTACGAGCTGATCGCAGGGGAGCGACGCTGGCGCGCCTCACGGATGGCCCAGCGCGATTCGATCCCGGCCATCGTGGTCGAGTTCGACGACGAGACGGCGCTCGAGGTTTCGATCATCGAAAACCTTCAGCGCGAGGACGTCACGCCGCTCGAGGAGGCGTCCATGTTCCGCAAGATGACGGACCTTGGCTACTCCGTCCGGCAGCTGGCCCAGAAGATCGGCAAGGACAAGGGCTATGTCGAGAACCGGATTCGGCTTGCCGACGCGCCGCCCGAGATCCGCGAGCTGGTGTCCGTGCGCAAAGACACGCTCAGCCACGCATATGAGCTGATGAAGGTCCGGGACGAGCGGACCCGGCGTCGCCTCGCCAAGAAGGTCGCCGCCGGCGAGCTGACGCTCGCCAAGCTGCGTGCCATCACCGGGGGCGCGGCGCCGGAGACGCGCGAGACGGGCACCCCGACGCGCCGGGCGCGCACCGTGGCCGGGCAGGGCGCGGCGGCCAGGTCGACCGACGACTCGCTGGTCAACAATCGGGTGCGCCTGGCCGGTGCGGTCGACGAGCTGGTCGAGCTGCTGAGCCAGCGCGAGCTGATCGACCAGATCCCCGACACCAACCGGGACAACCTGGCCCGCTACCTGACGGTCACCAAGCTGAAGCTCGAGAACGCGATCGCCATCATCCGGGCCACCCGCGAGGGCGCGTAACTCCCGACCCCATCGAGGGCGGAGTCAGGGCGTGTAGCTCATCACCTCGCGCTGGCCGACCAGGAAGTCGACCAGCTTGCGGCGTGCCGCGGGATCGATCCGGCGCAGCCCGACGATCGCGCGCGGCAGCTCGAAGATCGGTGCAGCGAGCGCGCCGGCGGTGTCGATGCCAACGACGTGATCGGGTCCCCCTCCGACCAGGAAGGCACGCTGGAAGCCCTTGGCGTCGAGGTCCGCGACCGCGCAGAAGGCGCCGATCGCCGTGCCGACCCCCTTGCGCTTTGCGAAGTCGATGAACAGATCGCCCGCCCAGGTGTCGATCTGCTGGTCGCCCTGCGCCTCCACCATGCTCCGATAGCTACGCTCCTCGATCGCGGTCACCCGGGTCCTCCGTGCGTCATCGGCCCCGCGATTCTACCCAAGCCGCGCTCTCGCGGGCTGCACCGATCCGCCTTCGAAGGCTGGATCGCTTCGGCTATCCTGCCGCCGTGATCGACCCCATCGCCCGGCTGCGAACCGAGGACACGATCGTCTACGAGCTGCTGCAGGGCAGCCAGGGCAGCGACCAGCCGACGGTTGTCGGCACCGCGCTGTTCCGTGATGGCGAGTCGGCGATCGACGCTCCCGAGGCGATCGCGGTGGCCGTTCGGGAGCTCCTCTCCCGACCCTTCGTCGACCGGGTGCGGGCGGACGAGCGGCCGCGCGGCTACCGCCGCAGCCAGCAGGGCCAGGTCGATCTGCTGGTGCCGGGGATGCCCGAGCACTTCGTGGCGCGCATGCGGGGGCTGTGGCTCCCCTATCCCGACGGGACGCTGGTCACCGCGCGGCCCGCCGTGGGCCGCCCATCCGTCCCGGGTCCCCGTGCAGCCCTCCCCGACGTCACGGAGGGCGAGGCTCCCGTGACCGACCCATCGGTGCGTCGCGCCAGCCTGGCGGATAGCACCGAGCTGCTGAGCGCGCGCCCGCTGGTGCGTCCCAACGAGCCGGCCAGCGGCCTGCGGCCGAGCGAGCGCCGGACCGTGGCGCGGACGGACTGCGGCTGGCTGACCTGAGTCCTAGAAATGCATACGTTCCCGCCGAACAAAGGACGCCTGCGGCTTCCCCTCGCCCGGCTATCATCTCGGCCATGATCCGCACGCTCGCCCTGCCGGCGCTGATCGCCGCGGTCGGGGTCATCTACTGGGTGGTGACCGATGGCGAACCGGCCGGATCGTCGCTGCTGCTCATCTTCGCCGGCGCGATGGGCGTCTTCACCTGGGTCCTGCTCCCCACCGCCGACAACGAGGGTCCGACCGCCCCCATTGACCCGGACTTCGAGCCCAAGGGCCGCTAGCGGGTCAGCGGATCCCGGTGTCGTAGGAGACCGGCAGCTCGGTCATCGGCTGCCCCGCCTCGACCTCAAAGTCGATCGGGTCGGGCGTTCCCATCAGCCCGTCCACCGGCTCGGCCGTCAGGCGATAGGCGCCAGGTGCCAGCTCCAGCACAAACGTCCCGTCGGCGGCGGACGTGACCCGATCCACCTCCACACCCGCCTGGTCGCTGACGACCAGGACAGCTCCCCCAACCGGCCGATCGGCGCAGTCGGGATCAGGCGGGTCGGTCACCACGGGGCAGGTTGGCCCCGCCGACACCGTCCCGCGCACGCCCGTCGCATCCGGCAGGGCATCGCCCTCCTCGTTGGCAAGCTCCACCGCGCCGTCGCGCCCCACCGCGTAGGTCCAGCGGTGCTGGTTGATGCAGCCGGCCGGACAGTCCCCCCAGCCGATCCGGATCAGGACCTCCCAGCCGTCGCCCGACGGCGCGACCTCGTACCACGCCGCCTGGCCGATCAGGTTCTGATCGAGCGGCCCGATCCCTCGGAAGCGGTCCTGCTGAGCGAGCGCGAGACGGACCGCGTCGGCCGCGGTGACGGGAGCTCCCGAGCCGCTCCCCGGCGGGGAGCAGGCGGTCATGGCAATGGCGATGGACACGGCGCCGAGGATCGTGGCGCGACGAATTGGGCTTCTCATGTCGCCGGGACGCAGGCGGGTTGCGTCCAGTTCCATCGCGTTACCGGCGTTGTCACCTTCCCCGGTCGCGGGGGGGGGGGGGGGGGGGGGGGGGGGGGGGGG
>JALYNS010000367.1 GCA_030773035.1 Chloroflexota bacterium | reverse complement strand
TCCGGGAGCCGCGATCGCAGGGCCTTGAGCGCGTAGTGCACGCGCGACTTCATGGTGCCCACGTTGCAGCCGGCGATCTCGGCCGACTCGGCGAGCGAGTAGCCGTGCAGGTAGTACAGGATGACGGCCGTCTGCTGCTTGGGGGGCAACGCGTCGATGGCGCGCTGGAGCACCTCGATGATCTCGCGGGACTCGGCCACCTGGTCCGGTCGCGAGGTCAGGTCGGCCACCAGGTTGCTGATCAGCGCGGTGATCGGCTCCATGATCATCCTGCGGCGCGCGATGCGGCTGTAGCACAGGTTGGTGGCTACGCGATGGAGCCAGGGCAGCGGCGAACAGTCGGTTCGCAGCCGATGCCTGGCGCGGTATGCCTTGACGAAGCAGTCCTGCAGGATCTCCTCGGCCAGGAATGGGTCGCGGGTGATCGCCAGCGCGGTGATGTAGACCGGCCGCTCGTAGGTCGTGAAGAACTCCTCGAACGCGTCGAGATCCCCCGATCTCATGCGCGCGACGAGCCCGTCCGGCTGCTTTGTGGCCACTTGCACCCCGTGTTCGATGCGCCGCCTGGTGCCGAATCCTACGCCTAACCCACCGTCCTCGGTCAAGCAACCACCTCATGTTGAACCGATGCGTCGGTCGGCGCGGTGCCGAAGTCGTGCCTCAGGTCGGGCCGGCGCGCCGCGGCTGCCTCGTCGAGGCGACCGACCGGAGTCGTGAGCGGGGCGCGTCGCAGCGCGTCGGGGTCGTCGACCGCCTGCTGCGCGATGCCGTGCATGATCTCGATGAAGGCGTCGAGCGTCTCGAGCGTCTCGGTCTCGGTCGGCTCGATCATCATCGCCTCCTCCACGATCAGCGGGAAGTAGATGGTCGGGGGATGGATGCGGTGGTCGAGGATCGCCTTGGCGATATCGAGGGTGCTGATCCCGTGCTCCCGCTTCTGGCGCCGCCCGGAGAAGACGACCTCGTGCTTGCAGACGCGGTCGTAGGGCAGGTCGAAGGCATCGGCCAGGCGCACCCGCAGGTAGTTGGCGGCGAGCACCGCGTCGTCGCTCACCTGGCGCAGGCCGGCGCCACCGTTGCTGCGGATATACGTATAGGCGCGCACGAACATGCCGAAGTTGCCGGTGTGGGCGCGCACCTTGCCGATGCTTGTCGGCCGCGCCCCCGCCTCCTCGAGCGCGAAACGCGCGTCGGGCGTGCTGCGGCCGGCCCACGCGTTGCGCCGCACCTGCTCCGGATCGCCGGCCACGAGGAGCGGCATCGGGACGGGCAGGAAGGGTGCCAGCCGCTCGCTGACGCCGACCGGGCCGGCTCCGGGACCGCCTCCGCCATGCGGCGTCGAGAAGGTCTTGTGCAGGTTGAAGTGCATCACGTCGAAGCCCGCCTCACCGGGCCGGAAGCGCCCCAGGATCGCGTTCAGGTTGGCCCCGTCCATGTACGCGATGGCACCCGCCTCGCGCACCGCGCCGATCACCTGGTCGATCTGGTCCTCGAAGATGCCGAGCGTTGACGGGTTGGTGATCATCAGCGCCGCGACGTCGGGGCCGAGCGCAGCGCGCAGCGCGTCGAGGTCGATCCCGCCGCGCGGGTTGGACGGGATGGTGACGGCGGTGTATCCCACCATCGTCGCGGTGGCGGGGTTCGTGCCGTGCGAGCTGTCAGGCACGAGCACCTTGGTGCGCTGCTCGCCCTCGCCCCTCGACCGATGGTAGGCACGCGTCATGAGCAGTCCGGTCAGCTCGCCGTGCGCGCCGGCGGCCGGCTGCAGGCTGATCGCCGCAAAACCACTGATCTCCCTCAGCAGCTCGGCCAGCAGCCACTCGAGCTCCAGGCTGCCCTGGGCCAGGGAATCGGGGTCGAGCGGATGTGAGTCGGCCAGTCCCGGCAGCCGGGCCGCCCACTCGTTGACCTTGGGGTTGTACTTCATGGTGCACGAGCCGAGCGGGTAGAAGCCCAGCTCGATGGCGTGGTTGAGGTGGCTGAGCCGATTGAAATGGCGCAGCAGGTCGAGCTCGGCGACCTCCGGCAGCCGCGGGGCGGCGGCGCGGGCCGCGGCGGCGGGGAGCGATGGCTGGCCGGCCGCGTTGAAGTAGCGGAGGCTGACGCTGCGCATGCCGTACGCG
>JALYNS010000366.1 GCA_030773035.1 Chloroflexota bacterium | reverse complement strand
CGGGATGACCGCGCTTGGCGATGAGTGGCGGATGAACGTGGGCCCGCGGCCGGGGACGAACGAGTGGGACCAACTGTCGCCGCCAGGCGGATTGGCACCCGAGCGAAACCTGTATGCGGCGGCTCGGTGGGGTGCAGCCACGCTGGTCGTCGGCGGGCAGGCTCTCGACGGGGGGTACCTGGCGGATGCCTGGTGGCTTGACGACGCGGATGGGGCTGCCACGCCGCTGGCTGCGAGCGGGGCGACTCCCCCGGGCCGTGCCGGGGGCGAGCTGATCGCTGATCCAGCCCGGGGACGGATGCTCCTCTTCGGCGGTCGTGGGCCCGGGGCGTTCGGCGACCTGTGGCAGCTGACGCTGTCGCGGGGGTGACGCTCCGGCCTACGGAGTCTCGGTCGGGGTAGCGGTCGCGGAGGGCCGCGGCGTCCTCGACTCTTCCCCGGAATCGTCGGAGTCCTCGGGGCTCTCGTCCGGCGTCTCGTCCGGCGTCTCGTCCGGGGTTCCGGTGGTCCCCGGTGATTGCTGCGCATCCCCGGAAGCCTCGGGCGACCCCGATGAAGTCGCCTCGGGGCTCATGGTCGGGCTCGGCATGACCGACTCCGAGGGAGTCGGCGAGACCGACTGGGAGGGGGTCGGCGATCCACTGCCGACGTTGCGGACCAGGTCTGCCAGCTGGCCCGCGAAGAGCGCCACGGCAACCGCAACCACCAGCGTCGCGGCCATCAGGCCGGCACGCGCGAAGCGACCCGTCCCGCCACCCGAGGTGGATGGCGTCGCCAGCCAAGCCAGAAAGCCACGGCGTGGAGGGGGCTCCTGCTCGATGGCCGCCATGACGCGCGGCTCGAGGCTGCGCGGTGCGCCGGTGGCGGTGTCAGCCAGGTAGCTTTCCAGCGCCGCGACGGCGCGATCGGCGTCGGCCGATGGCTGGTCGAGCTCGTTCGGATCGAAGGGACGTCTGGTCATGCCATCGCGTCCGCGCCGATGATCGGCCGCAGGCGCTCGAGGCCGCGGCGCAGGTGGGTCTTCACCGTGTTCAATGGGCGACGCGTGGTCGTGGCGATCTCGTCAAGGGTCATCTCGCCGAAGAAGCGGAGAGCGACGACCTCGCGATAAGGTTCGCCCAGGGCCGCCACCGCCAGCCGGACGGCCCGTTGCCGCTCACCGGCCAGCGTGATGGCGAGGGGATCGGAGGATGGCGCGCCGAGCACAAGGTCCGGCTGGAGCTCGGCCGTCTCGCGCCGCTGGCCGAGCCGCCGATACGCCTGCCGCGTGGCGATGCGCATCAGCCAGCCGCCGAGCGGTCCCGTGCCGCGGTATGAACCGAGCGAGCGATACGCGATCACAAAGCTCTCCTGTGCCACGTCCTCGGCGTCGTGGGGCCGGCCGAGAATGCGAAGGCAGGTCCGGTAGACCACGACCTGTTCGCGCTCGACGAGCACCCGAAACAGATCTCGGTCCCCGGCCAGGACGGCGTCGACGAGGGCGCGGTCATCCACGCCCCCATCGTGCCACGCCGTCCGTTCCACGTCCCGTCAGTCGTCGTCGGAGCCGTTCCCGTCGTGCCCGGAGTCGTCACCGTCGGCGTCAGGCGACTCGGAGGGCTCGGCCGACTCGGACTCGTCCTCGGACTCGCTTGCCTCGGGTGATTCGCTGGCGTCGTCGTTGAAGCCCTCAGCGACGTCCTCGTCGGGCGATGCCTCGGGAGACTCGCTGGCGTCCTCGTTCTCGCTGGCGTCGCCGCCGCCGTTCACGTCGGCTGAGGCAGCGGGAGGGTCGTTCGCATCAGATGCCTGATTCGCGCTGTTGATGGCCTGGGAGCCGAGGACGGCTCCACCTACCAACAGGAGAGCTGTGACCGCCAGCCCAAGGCTGCGGAACATTGGAAATCGCTCAGAGCTCGGCATTGCTATCCCTTCGATTGATGGGCCGCATGCGGATCCGCGGCCTCACCCCTATCGAGACGAGCGCCGGGGGGAAGGTTTCAGCGTCCGGTCAGGTGGCAAGGGTGTCCACGTGACCGGGTCTGGGTCCCCCACGGGGCTGGAACGCGCATGGAGTTGCTACCATGGTGGCGAACCATCCTGGCGGGCGAATCGGCATCCCCCCGCGCCCGCCTGCATCCCGCAATTGGAGATCGCCGCACCTGATGAGCACGCTCACCGAGCGCCATGGCCTAAACGCCCCGATGGGGCCCCAGGGACATCCCCTCCCGCCGGCGAGAAGGGTGCGCTATAACCCCTCAGCCCAGGAGCTCCAGGCACTGACCAGCCGGATGCCGCAGGCGCGTCGCACCAGCTTCGGGAACTACAACATCCAGACCAAGGTCGTGAGCCGATCGAAGGATTCCACCTACCTGGTCACCGACAACCCCGCCGAGACGACCGGCAAGGCGATCACTTGTGCCGAGGGCGCGCGGATCGCGGCGCTCCAGGACGCGTATGTCGCCGAGCAGCCGATGCTGGTGATCGACGGGTACATCGGCAACGACCCGGAGCAGCGCTCGCGGGTGCGGCTCTACATCGAGGAGGCCAACGCCAACATCGCCGGCATGCAGCAGCAGCTCTTCTTCCCGCCCGACGCGCCGGCCGACGAGTGGCTGGCCGAGCTGTCGCTGATCTACACCCCGAACCTGCCGATGCCCGGCTACCCCGACGAGCGACTGATCGCAGTCGACCTCGAGACCGGCGTGACGCGGATCATGAACTCCGACTACTTCGGCGAGTCGAAGAAGGGCGGACTGCGGATGTGGAACGCCCTCGTCTACGGGCGGGGCGGGCTCGCCATGCACGCCGGCTGCAAGGTGGTCCCGACGGACGCCGGGGAGCGGACGATCTTGATCATCGGCCTGTCGGGAACCGGCAAGACAACGACAACCTTCACGCGGCAGAACAACAGCCAGCCGGTCCAGGACGACTTCATCGGACTGTTCGCGGGCGGCAAGGTGGTCGGCACCGAGAACGGCTGCTTCGCGAAAACCTTCGGCCTTGATCCTGCCCACGAACCGGCAATCCACGGCGCGGTGGTCAAGCCCGACGCCTACCTCGAGAACGTCTCGCAGAAGGACGCCGATGGGCCGGTCGACTTCTTCGACACCTCGTACACGAAGAACGGGCGCGCGACCTTCCCGATGGCGTCGTTGGGAATCTGGCGCGACCCATGCCAGATCGGGCCGGTCAACCACCTCCTGATCCTCAATCGCAACGACAACATCATCCCGGCCGTGGCGCGGCTGTCGCAGGAGCAGGCGGCGGCCTTTTTCATGCTCGGCGAGACGCAGGGAACGTCGGCGGGCGGAGCGGCGGAAGAGGGTCGCGCAATGCGCGTGCCGGGCACCAACCCCTTCTACCCGCACCGAGACGAGCAGCAGGCGAACCGCTTCCTGGAGCTGCTCGCGAGCTGCGACTTCGACGTCTTCCTGCTCAACACGGGGCGCGTCGGTGGAAAGGATGGCGACGAGGGCTCGAAGAAGGTGGCCATTGAGCATTCGGGCGCCATCGTCAAGGCGATCGCCGAGGGGACCGCGACGTGGGAGCAGGACCCGGACTTCGGCTACGAGGTCGCCAGCGCGCTTCCTGGCATCGACGATATCGAGCTGCTCCAGCCCCGTCGGCTCTACGGCCGAACCGGGCGGGCCGACGACTATCGCGCCCTGGTCGAGCGCCTGCGCCGCGAGCGGATCGAGTTCCTGGAGAGCTACACCGGACTGCGGCCCGACATCCTGGACGCGATCCGCTAGGGGCGAATCGACGTCACCGCCCAGGCCGGGATCGGGCGGCCGAAGCCCTTCAGGCTCACCGCCGGGCGTTCCTCAGCCTCCACCGCCTCGTCGACCGCCGCGTAGTGGCGCTGACTGATGAGGATCTCTCCCGCCTCCGCCACATCGCTCAGGCGTGAGGCCAGGTTGACGATGACCCCCATCGCCCCGTAGTCGTATCGGCCCTCGAAGCCGATGCGGCCCAGGGTGGCGTAGCCGACCGCGATCCCGATCCCAAGGCCGAGGTCGTACCCGAGCCGGTGCCAGCGCTCCGCGAGTGTGCCGAACCCTTCGCGCATGGCGAGCGCCGCGTGGATCGCGTCGCTGCGGTGCTCGGCCCTCGGCGCCGGATCGTTGAAGAACACCATCAGCCCGTCGCCGGCAAAGTGCTCGACCGTACCGCCATGCCTCACCACGAGCTCGCCGACCATGCCGTGATACTCGCGAAGCACGCCCAGCACCTCCTCCGGCTCAGCGGTCTCGGCGAACGAGGTGAATCCGCGCAGGTCGCAGAAGAGG
>JALYNS010000365.1 GCA_030773035.1 Chloroflexota bacterium | reverse complement strand
CACACAGCATGAAGGTGATCCTCAAGCGGGACGTGAAGGGGCTCGGTCACACCGGCGACGTGAAGGACGTGAAGGACGGCTACGCCCGTAACTTCCTCCTGCCGACCGGAGCAGCGGGCATGGCCGACGCCAATGCGCTCCAGAACTGGGGGCGGCACCGCGGCGAACGCGAGGCGCGCGAGCAGGGGATCCGAGCCGAGGCCGAGGCGACCGCCGAGCGCCTGCGCGAGCTGAAGCTCGAGGTCGCGGTCAAGGCCGGCGAGAAGAACCGCCTCTTCGGATCGGTCACCAACCGTGAGATCGCGGAGCTGATCGCGAAGGAGGGCATCGAGGTCGACCGCCACGCCATCCACCTGCGCGAGCCGATCAAGACGCTCGGCGACTTCAAGGCAGACGTGCGCCTGATGCCGGGCGTCGATGCCGAGCTGACGATCAGCGTGGTGCCGCTCTAGCCCGCGACAGGCGAGCTGTCACGGCCGCGCACGATCCTGCCGGGCATGACCGGCCACCCCCGACGCTTATCCACAGGAATCCGGTTGTCCACAAAGCGCCGCGAGATATCGACAGCGCCAGGCGGTGGAGCGGGTAGGCGTCGGTCGTCCGCTCGGGCACCATCGGTCCCGCCATGAGCATCGACAAGCTGGCGCCTCAGGCGGTCGAAGCCGAGCAGAGCGTGCTCGGCTCGATCCTGATCGACCCCGAGGCGATCCTCAAGGTCGCAGAGTTCCTGCACCCGCCCGACTTCTACCGCCAGCAGCACTCCGACATCTACGAGGCGATGCTCGGCCTGCACGGCCAGCGCGAGCCGATCGACCTGGTGACGCTGGGTGACGAGCTGGCGCGGCGTGATCGGCTGGAGCCGATCGGCGGGCCGGCGTACCTGGCCAGCCTGATGAACATGGTGCCGACCGCGGTCCACGTCGAGCACTACGGGCGAATCGTCGAGCGCAAGGCTGTGCTGCGCAATCTGATCGGGGCGGCGGGCAAGATCGCTGCGGTGGGCTACGAGGAGGCCAACGACGCCGAGGCGGCGATCGACCGCGCCGAGGGGATCCTGTTCGAGATCAGCCAGCGCCGTACGGTGGGCGGCTTCGAGTCGCTGGCCACCCTGCTCGGGCAGGCCTACGACCGGCTCGAGTACCTGCACGAGCACCGCGGGCAGCTGCTCGGCATCCCGAGCGGCCTGTCGCAGTTGGACGCGCTGCTCGGTGGTTTTCAGCCGTCGGACCTGATCATCCTCGCCGCGCGACCGAGCGTTGGGAAGACGAGCCTGGCGCTCAACATCGCGCAGCATGCTGCGGTGCACGAGGGCAAGAAGGTCGGCGTCTTTTCGCTCGAGATGAGCAAGGAGCAGCTGGCGCTGCGGCTCCTGTCGGCGGAGTCGGGGATCAATCCGCGCCCCCTGCAGAGCGGCTTCGTGGACGAGACAGACTGGTCCAAGATCGCCCAGGTGATGAACCTGATGCACGCCGCGCCGATGTGGATCGACGATTCGCCGGTGCTCACCGTGCTCGAGCTGCGGACCAAGGCGCGGCGCCTCGAGGCGGAGCAGCACGGCCTCGACCTGCTGATCGTCGACTACCTGCAGCTGATGCAGGGCAACCTATCGCAGCGTGAGCCGAATCGCGTCCAGGAGGTGAGCGAGATCAGCCGCGGGCTGAAGCAGCTGTCCCGCGAGCTGAAAGTGCCCGTGATCGCCCTATCCCAGCTCTCCCGCGGCGTGGAGCAGCGGGGCAGCGCCGAGCCGCGCCTCTCGGACCTGAGGGAATCGGGGAGCATCGAGCAGGACGCTGATGTGGTGATCTTCCTCTACCGCGAGGCGGAGGCAATGCCGGAGGGGGATGTCGAGACGATCAGGGCCAAGGTGGCCAAGCACCGCAACGGACCGATCGGCGAGATCTCGCTCCAGTTCCGCAAGACCAACACCCGCTTCTACACGATGGCCGCCCGCGAGACCGAAGTGGTGGCCTATTAACATCTAGGCAGGCCGCGAGGCCGTGTGTATAGTCGGCCGCGGAACGTCCGGTCCAATGCTCGACCCGAGTCCGACCGATCCAGCGCGTCGCCGCCGATCAGCCCGAGCCCGAGGAACAGCACCGTCCAATTCGGTCCGGGCGAGGTTGGAGGGCAAGCGGTGTACGCCGACAAGACCATCAGCTGCCGCGATTGCGGGATGGATTTCGTCTTCTCCGCCGGGGAGCAGCAGTTCTACGCCGAAAAGGGCCTGCTCAACGAGCCGCAGCGCTGTCCCAGCTGCCGCTCGGTGGCCAAGCAGAACCGGGCGCTGGGGATCAGCTCGGAAGGGGGCACCGGCCAACGCGAGATGCACGCGGCCGTCTGCGCCGAGTGCGGGGGGCAGGCGCTCGTGCCGTTCCTGCCGCGCAACGACCGCCCGGTCTACTGCAGCAGCTGCTTCGACAAGGTGCGTGCCATCCGGACATGAGCCTGAGCGGTCCGCAGACCATCGGGCCAGACCGATCCGAACGCCGCCACGAGGGCGGCGTTCGCACATCCGGCGAGGGTGCCGGCGCTACGATGCGTCCCTCCCCGCAGTGAGGTCAGCGCCGACCCGTGTCCGTCATCGCCGTTGTGGGTGCCCAGTGGGGCGACGAGGGGAAGGGCAGGGTCGTCGACTACCTGGCCACCGACGCCGACCTGGTGATCCGCTACGGCGGCGGAAACAACGCCGGCCACACGGTGGTCAACCCGCACGGGCATTTCAAGCTGCACCTCATCCCGTCGGGCATCTTCTATCCGCGGACCCGAAACCTGCTCGGCAACGGCGTGGTGATCAACCCGCCCGCCCTGGTCGCCGAGCTCGACGGCCTGGTCGCGGCAGGATTCGACGGCGTCAACTTGTTCATCAGCGACCGCGCCCACCTGGTGATGCCCTACCACATCCTGCTCGACCAGCTCGACGAGCGGGAGCGCGGCAGCGCGCGGATCGGGACGACCAGCCGAGGCATCGGTCCGGCCTACGTCGACAAGGTCGCGCGGCGCGGCATCAGGGTGGTCGACCTGATGGAGCCCGATGCCTTCCGGGCGCAGCTGACGGTCGCCCTGCGCCGGGTGCGGCGAACCGTGGCCGGCTATTTCGCCGCCGGCGGCGAGGACGATGAGATGCGCTCGGCGATCAACGAGGCGACCGACGAGCAGCGCATCGTGGCCGAGTACCTGGCGGCCGCCGAGCGGCTGCGACCGCACGTCGTCGACGGGCAGGCGATGGTCGACGAGGCGCTTGTGGCCGGGCAGCGAATCCTGCTCGAGGGCCAGCTCGGCACCATGCGCGACATCGACTGGGGCACCTACCCGTATGTCACCTCGTCGTCTCCGATCCCCGGTGGCGCATCCATCGGTGCCGGGCTGCCGGCGGTGGCGATCGACCAGGTGATCGGCGTGGCCAAGGCCTACACGACCGCCGTGGGCGCCGGGCCGCTCCCAACCGAGCTGCTCGACGATTCCGGTGAGATGCTCAGGGAGCGCGGCGTCGAGTACGGCACCTCGACCGGACGGCCGCGCCGCTGCGGCTGGTACGACGCGGTGGCGGTTCGCTTCAGCGTTCGGCTGGCCGGCTACTCGAGCATCGCCCTGACCAAGCTGGACGTGCTCGACGGCTTTGAGCGGCTCAGTATCTGCGCCGCGTACCGCGATCCGAGCGACGGTCGCGAATGGACGACGGTGCCGGCCTCGACTTCGGTCTACGAGCGGCTGGAGCCGGTGTACCAGGACCTTCCCGGCTGGCAGGCCGATACGACCGGCTGCCGAGCCTTCGCGCAGCTGCCGCAGGCGGCGCAGGCCTACGTGGAGCGCCTGGAAGAGCTGGCCGGGATCCCGATCGGGCTCGTCTCGGTGGGGCCGGAGCGCGCCCAGATGATCGTCCGCGGATCGGGCTAACTCGCGCCATGAGGGGTGGGCAGCGGGCCGCGGCAATCCTGGTCGCGGTGACGCTGCTCGTCGCATGCGGGTCGAGCGAGCATCCAACCCCCGGCGGCCCGTCATTCGAGAGTGACGAGGTCCGTTTCACAGCCCCGACCGGTTGGGAAATGCGGCGCTCGACAGAGATCTCGGTTCGGGGCGCGAGGCGCTTCCTCTACCTCGCGAATCAGCCGCTTGACGACGACTGCTCGACAACCGGGTCGGACATCCTGTGTCACCCGCCGATCGATGGGGGGCTCCGCTCGGGAGGGATCCTTGTCACCTGGGTCATCCACTTGTGCGTGGCAGAGGGTTGTGACCTGCCTACGGGGCCGCTCATCGCGATTGGCAATCGACAGGGCGTCCTCGCCCCGATGGACGCCGGGTGCGAGGAGCTCGAATTCACCGAGCGGTCCGCCCACTACGTGAGCGTGACGCCCCAACGGGTGGACATCCTCATCACCTGCGCGCGCGACCCGAGCGACGCGACTCGTTTGGCGTTTCTCGGCTTCCTGGATGCGATCCACTGGCGGATCCCATGAGCGGGCCCTCTATACTCGCTCGACACCCTGCGGAGGCCGTCGTTGATCGACCCGTCGACACTCGCCCCTGACGCCACATCGACTCGGCTGCGACGCGCCTACGGCTTCGAGGAGGTGGCGCTGGTGCCGGGGGCGATCACCGTCGACCCGGCCGAGATCGACCTCAGCACGGAGATCGGGGGACGGCGGCTCGAGATCCCGTTCATCGCTGCCGCCATGGACGCTGTTGCCGATGCGGACTTCGCCGCCCGCATGAGCCGCCACGGCGGCCTCGCCTTCGTCAACCTCGAAGGCCTCTACACCCGCTACGAGGACGCCTCTCCGATCATCGAGCAGGTGGCCGCGGCCGCCAACAACCAGGAGGCGGCGGAGCTGCTCGCGGGTGCTTATGCGGCCCCGATTCGGGACGAGTTGATCGCGGGGCTCATCACGCGCATCCGCGCCCAGGGCGGCATCGCGGCGGTCGCCACCACGCCCGCCTCGGCCTGGCATCACGCCGAGGTCGCGGCAGAGGCCGGCGCCGAGCTGTTCCTGGTCCAGTCGCAGGTCTCCAGCGCGCGCCACATCTCGACTGGCGGCCGGGTCCTCTCCCTCGCGGATCTGACGGGCGCGCTCAGGGTGCCGGTCCTGGTGGGGAATACGGTCAGCGGCGAGGCGGCCTATCAGCTGATGCACCAGGGAGCGGCCGCGGTGCTGGTGGGGGTCGGCCCCGGTGCCGCCTGCACCACGCGCGAGGTGCTGGGGATTGGCGTCCCCCAGGTGAGCGCCACGCTGGAGGTTGCTGCGGCGCGCGACCGCTACGTGCGCGAGACGGGCCGATACGTCCCGGTCATCACCGACGGCGGCATGAAGACCGGCGGCGACATCGCGAAGGCGATTGCCAGCGGAGCCGACGCGGTCATGCTCGGCTCGCCCTTCGCGACGGCGCTCGAGGCGCCAGGCCGCGGCGTCAACTGGGGCATGGCCGCTCCCTCGCCCACGCTGCCCCGCGGCACCCGGATCAAGGTCGGAGCGCGGGTGCCGCTCGAGCAGATCCTGTTCGGGCCCGCGCACACCAGCCACGGAACCCAGAACCTGGTCGGGGCCCTGCGGCAGTCGATGGCCTCCCTCGGCGCGCGAACCATCCGCGAGATGCACCAGGTCGAGATGGTCATCGCGCCGTCGATCGCGACGGAGGGCAAGTCCTGGCAGCTGGCCGGCGAGGAGTGAGCCGAGTCAGCTGACCGGCCAGATCACCTCGGTGCGCAGATCGGCATCGCCAACCTCCGTCGGATCGTTGATGTAGGACTCCCACGGCGCGCCCCCCGGCGCGTGGCCCTGCGCCGGAATCCACTCCCGCAGCCGCTCATAGGCGGCGCCGAGCCCCGGGTAGCTGCCCATGTGGAGGGTGACCGCCGCCGGCCCACCGGGCAGCTCGCCCGATCCGACCTCGCCGGGCTCGCACTCGGCCAGCGGGCGCAGGTTCGCCACGGGAGAGGCGACAGGGATGCCGAACTCGACATCCACTCGCTCCGGGCCGAACTCGTGGTACCTCGCGTACGGAGGTCCGGCGGGCGTCCCGCCCAGGTCGGCGATGCGGTCCGCGACGTTGGCCAGGTGCAGCTCGAAGAGCGCCCCGATGTCGAGCTCGTCGAACGACTCCTGGACGCGAGCGGCGACCGTCGGCTGCGGCGCGAGGTCCACCATGCGCGGGTCAGATCGGTTGTTCGTGTCGTCCATCGGACCTACAGCCTACCGCCCCCGGTAGACTGGGCGCACGCATTCGGGAGGGATCATTGCCGGACGAGCCATCACCCCCGACCCGGGGGCGCACCGTCCACGGCGAGCTGGCAAACGCCGGCCATCGCGTCCTTGCCCCCGACGACGCCGAGGTCGAGGCCTATCTCGAGCAGGCGCTCCACGCGCCGCCGCCAACCCGTGCCGAGGACGCCGCCCCGACCGAGCCTGACACCGTCGTCATCCTCGACTTCGGGAGCCAGTTCGCCCAGCTGATCGCTCGCCGCGTGCGCGAGCTGCACGTCTACAGCGAGCTCCTTCCCCATGACACGCCGTGGGCCGAGATCGAGCGGCGACGGCCAAAGGCGATCATCCTCTCCGGCGGGCCATCATCGGTCTACGACGAGGGTGCTCCGCATCCGGATCCGGCAATCTGGACCGGCGGGATCCCGGTCCTCGGCATCTGCTACGGCCTGCAGCTGATGGCCCACCAGCTCGGCGGCGAGGTGGCATCCAGCACGAAGCGGGAGTACGGGCCTGCATCGGTCCAGATCACGACCGAGGACGGCCTCTTCCGTGGCCTCGACCGGCGACAGCCCGTGTGGATGAGCCACGGCGACCGGATCGTCCGGCCGCCGGTCGGCTTCATGACCACCGCCGAGACGGAGACGAGCGCCTTCGCCGGGCTCGCCGATCCGACCCGCTCCCTATACGGCATCCAGTTCCATCCCGAGGTGGTCCACACCCCGGCCGGCCGCGAGATCCTGCGCAACTTCGTGGTCGAGATCGCAGGAGCACGTCCCACCTGGACGCCGGCGAACTTCGTCGAGACCACGGTCGCCGAGATCCGGGCTCGCGTCGGTGACGGGAAGGTGATCTGCGCCCTCTCCGGCGGGGTGGACAGCGCGGTGGCGGCCACCCTCGTGCATCGGGCGATCGGCGACCAGCTGACCTGCATCTACGTCGACCACGGCCTCATGCGCAAGCGCGAGTCCGAGCTGCTGCGCGCGACCTTCGCCGAAAAGCTGGGCATGAAGCTGGTGATGGTCGACGCCAGAGACCGATTCCTCCGACGGCTGGCGGGTGTCGAGGATCCGGAGGAGAAGCGACGCATCATCGGTGATGAGTTCATCCGCGTCTTCGAGGAAGAGGCGACCAAGCTTGGGCAGATCGACTTCCTGACGCAGGGCACGCTGTATCCTGA
>JALYNS010000364.1 GCA_030773035.1 Chloroflexota bacterium | reverse complement strand
CTGTGTCGCCGCTGCCGACCGGCCAGATGGTCAACTCGGCAAGGAACTCGTGCCCATCGCGATGGAGCGCGGTCACCTCGATTCGCTTGCCGATCAGGCGCCCCTCCCCGGTCGCCAGGTAGCGTGCCAGGCCGGCGCGGTGAGCGGCGCGCTGCGCGATCGGGATGATCCGCTCCTCGAGCACGTGCCCGAGCGCCTCTTCGCGGGACCAGCCGAAGGTCTCCTCGGCCTGCGCATTCCAGTCGATGACGGTGCCGGAGGAGTCGATGGCGACGTAGGCCTGGCTTGCCGAATCGATGATCAGCCTCGTCTGCTCTTCGCTCTCGCGCAGCGCCAACTCCGCCTGCTTCTGCGGGGTGATGTCGATCATGAAGCCCCGATAGGCCGCCGGTTCACCGCTCTCGTCTCCGATGACGACGCCCTCGTCGCGGACCCACACCTCGCGCCCGTCACGCGTTCGCATGCGGTACTCGCTGACGCTCTCGGCGCCGAGCTCGCGGCGTCCATCGAAGTTCTCATCCTCGAGCACCTGCTGTCGGTCGTCAGGATGGATGTGCGCCATCCACAGCTTCGGATCCGCCATCCACTCCTCGGCCGTGTACCCGAGCAGCTCGTGGATGCGGGGGCTGACGTAGTGCCAGATCGCCTCTGCCCCGAAGTCGGCCACGTACAGCACCGCTGGCAGCTGCTCGACCATGGCTCGGTAGCGCTCCTCGGCAGCCTTCAGCTGGCGAACGAGGCGGCGCCTCGGTCCGATCCCGGGCCACGCGATGATCGCGACGACCCCGGCGGCGCAGGCCGCGGCTGCAGCCGATGCGACGGCGTGGCCGCCGATCAGGCCGGGCGGAACGATCGCCGCCGTCGCCGCGACTGACACGAGGAACACGCTGCCGGCCAGGGCCGCAGCGCTGCGGCGTCGCCGCCCCGGGCCTTGGTGCTCCCCAGGACCCTCTTCCAGGGCATAGCCTGCGCTGCGCATACCGCCGGACAGTACGGTGCCCACCCCCCGACCCGAATAGCCCGTTCGTCCGGGGCGGGTCCAGCGCTCCTGGAAAGAGCGCCGCGCGAGCGTTGCCGTGGCGCGGCGCATCGGTCTAGACTCAGCGTCGCTCGTTCGCCCCACCGGAGTGCCCCATGACCGTCCGCTCTCTCGACGATCTGCGCGCCAAGATCCGCGAGGTGCCTGACTTCCCGAAGCCGGGCATCCTCTTCTATGACATCACCACGCTGCTGCGCGACGCCGATGCCTTTCGCGAGGTGATCGACCGCATGGCCGCGGCGGTCAAGGGCGAGCGGATCGACCTGGTGGTTGGGATGGAGTCGCGCGGGTTCATCTTTGCCGCGCCTCTCGCCGAACGGCTGCACGCGGGATTCGTGCCGGTTCGCAAGCTCGGCAAGCTGCCCGCCGATACGATCGAGGTCGAGTACGACCTCGAATATGGCACGGCCACCCTGGAGATCCACCGTGACGCCATCAGCCCCGGCCAGCGCGTGCTGGTGGTCGACGACCTGCTGGCCACCGGCGGCACGGTGCTCGGCACGATCGAGCTGGTGCGACGGCTGGGGGGCGAGATCGCCGGCCTCTCGTTCATGGTCGAGCTGACCGCACTGGGCGGACGCGCCAAGCTCGGCGAGTTCGCGATCCATACCCTCCTCGCCTACTAGGCACGGATCGGCCGAGCCGGAGAGACCGATGGCTGCCGCCACGACCGCCCAGCTGCGCGCCCGCGCCGTCACTGATCGCGAGGCGATCGCGGCCTTCCTGCGCACCGATCACCGTTACGCCGCCTATGCGCTCGGCGACCTCGACTCCACGACCCGCGGCCGGTGCACGTGGGGGGTTGCCTACGATGGCGAAGGCCGCCCCATGGCACTGGCGATGCACCACGAGGGCCTGGTGCCGCAGCCCCTCTTCCTGATGGGCGATCCAGCCGGCTGCCACGCCGTCCTCGAGTCCGTCATCAAGCCGCGCGACGCGTTCTTCCAATCGACCACCGCTCTCGAGGCCGCCGTCGAGGACCTGTACGAGCTCGAGCGGCCGACCGCGCTGCTGCGGATGGTGGTCGACGCCTCGACCTTCGTCCCGTACCTGGGGGCAGCGGAGCGGCTCTCGCCGGCCGACATCGACGATCTGAACCGGCTCTATCAGCTCGGCTTCCGGGCCGGGTTCGCCTCGGCGATCCTCGAAGACGCGGTCTACTACGGCGTCCGGATCCGCGGTCGGCTGGTGAGCGCGGCGGGGACGCACGTGATCAATCGCCGAGAGGGGCTCGCGGTGGTCGGCAACGTGATGACCCATCCCGACTTCCGTGGCCACGATTTCGCGAAGATGGTGACCGGCGCGGTGACCGCCGAGCTGCTCGACCAGCTGCCCGATGTGGCGCTCAACGTGCACGCCGACAACGCACCAGCCATCGCGGCCTACGCCCGACTCGGTTACCGTGAGTACTGCCGGCTGAGCGAGCGCCTCGGGCGTCGTCGGTCCGGCGGCTGGGGGTTGATGCGACCGATACGAGAGGCGATGCGAATCACGTGGCCACGAGAGAGACGCTGAAGGGCGATATCCGCGACATCGGCCTGGCCGATGCGGGGGCGCTGAAGATCGAATGGGCAGACCGCCAGATGCCGGTGCTGGCCGGCATCCGCGAGCGCTTTGCAGCCGAGCGACCGCTCGCCGGCTGGAAGATCAGCGCCTGCCTGCACGTCACCGCCGAGACCGCGAACCTGATGCGGACCCTGCAGGCCGGAGGCGCTGACGCGGTCCTCTGCTCCTCAAACCCGCTGTCCACCCAGGATGACGTGGCGGCCTCGCTGGTCGCGCATCACGCCATTCCGACATTCGCCATCAAGGGCGAAGACCGGGATTCCTACTACTCCCACATCGCGGCGGCGCTTGACCACGGGCCACAGGTGACCATGGACGACGGCGCCGACCTGGTGAACGAGCTGCACACGCGCCGGACCGAGCTGCTGCCGGCGGTCGTCGCCGGCACCGAGGAGACAACCACGGGCGTGATCCGCCTGCGCGCGATGGCCAATGCGGGCAAGCTGCGCTTCCCGGTGCTGGGCATCAACGAGGCGCTCACCAAGCACCTCTTCGACAATCGCTACGGCACTGGGCAGAGCGCCATCGACGGCATCCTGCGCGCCACCAACGTTCTGATCGCCGGCAAGCAGGTGGCAGTCGGCGGCTATGGCTGGGTGGGGCGCGGGATTGCGGCGCGGGCGGCGGGAATGGGCGGCATCGTGACCGTCGTCGAGGTCGACCCGATCCGGGCCCTGGAGGCGGCGATGGACGGCTACCGGGTGGCAACCGCGACCCTTGCCGCGGAGGTCGGCGAGATCTTCATCGCCGCCACCGGCAACCTGAACGTGTGGGGGGCCGCGGACTTCCCGAAGATGCACGACGGGGCCATCCTGGCGAATGCCGGCCACTTCAACGACGAGTTCGAGCTGGACGCGCTCGAGGCGCAATCGGTCTCGTCGCGCGAGGTGCGTCCATTCACGCGCGAATACCTGATGGCCGATGGGCGGCGCATCTTCCTGCTGGCCGATGGGCGCCTCGTCAACCTCGGCGCCGCTGAGGGCCACCCCGCGCTGGTGATGGACATGAGCTTCGCCAACCAGGCGCTCGGCCTCGAATGGCTGCAGACTCATGCAGCCGAGCTGGAGCCGCGCATGTACAACATCCCCGAGGAGATCGACCGCGAAGTGGCCCGTCTCAAGCTGGTCTCGATGGGGATCAAGATCGACCCGCTCACCGCCGCCCAGAAGGCCTACAGCGAGTCCTGGGAATCCGGGACATGAGCGACGCGGAGCACCCCGGATCTCGGTGGTGCTCGACGTGAGCGACCTCGGGCGGACCACCCCCTTCTGGAGCGCCCTGCTCGGCTACCCGCTTCAGCGGCCGATCACCCAGTTCATGGTGCTGCGCCCCGAGAGACCTGAAGACCATCGGCCGCACCTGATCCTCCAGCAGGTCCCGGAAGCCAAGGTCGGCAAGAACCGCGCACACCTCGACCTCTTCTTCCCCTCGCGCGGCGAGGCGCGGCAGCGGGTCCTGGCGCTTGGCGGGCGACTGCTCCAGGAGGAGACGAACTGCATCGGCTCTCACTGCTGGTACCTGATGGCCGATCCCGAGGGCAACGAGTTCTGCGTCGTCGGGGACTAGGCCTGCCTGAAAGGAGCGTCCACGAGACTCCGCCACTTGGTGGTGATAGTCCAGGTCGCCCGACTGGGTAACGCTGCTGGCTTACTTCCGCGCCTCGAAGGATCCGCTGATGTCCACCTGCCCGGTTGCCCCGGTGTCTCCCGCGAAGCTGAGGGCATTGTCGCAATTGAACGTGCCAGCGACTCCGTCGGCCTCCTGGCGCGTGATGTTCCAGTCGCACTGCACGCCCGGAATCGTGTGTCCCTGGTCGCCATAAGAAAAGGCCCGAGAGTCACCCACGATCGAGATGATGATGAGGGTGGTCGAATTTGCGTCGTCTGTGAAGGAGAGCGAATAGCTGTCCTGGCTGACCTGGCTGGCAAGGGGAACGAAGCCGAGCTCGCCGTCCGCGGTGTAGTCGCCGGTGATGTGGTACGTGGCCGACCCGTCGCCGAAGATGTCATCACCACCACCACCGCCCCCGCCGCCTCCACTGCTGGCGCCGGGAGTCGCGGTCGCGCCACCCCCACCA
>JALYNS010000363.1 GCA_030773035.1 Chloroflexota bacterium | reverse complement strand
GGTGGCCGCCATGCGCCTCGCCGCCGACCGGCTCACGGTCGACGTGCGACGCGGGACACCGGCCGGCTGGTCGGTCGCGCTGGCGGTAGCGCTGGTGGCCGCCGCCTCCTGGCCGGCCATGATCTCGTTCGGCACGCAGGCCAACGGATACCGAATGGCCGCACCGGTCAGCCTCCAGCAGGCGGTCTCCTGGATCGACAGCAACGTCGCGCCCGGCGCCACGATCCTTGCCCCGGTCCGCGAGGGGAAGTGGATCGAGGGCCTGAGCGGACGCGCCGCCCTCTTCAGCTCGGCCGTGCGGTACAGCTTCCGGCCAGACGAATGGCGACGCAGCCTGGCGGCCGACACCCTGCTGCGCAGCGGCGGCGCGCTGGTCAACGAGTACTTCTTCGTGCGCCTGACCGATGACGTGTCGAACGCCGCCGTCCCGCGCGGCATGGCGATCGGGGTCAACCATGGGGGCGAGTACCTCGACCTGCTGCGGATCGCGCCCGCCGGGACGAGCATCCTCGACGGGGCCGGCGCGACCCTGGCCACGTTGCCGAACCTGGACGGTGTCAGTCGCAGTGCGACCGGCGACGGCATGGCCGTCAGCGTGACATCGACCTGGAGCGGCGATCGACAGGGGGCGCCGGTCAGCTTCCGGGAGATCGTCTCACTGCAGCAAGGCGCCTCGACGCTCGAGATCCGTGCCTCGGCCACGACGGCCGTAGCGACCGGCTTCGAGCTTGAGCTCCATCCCGCCGAGCTGCCGCTCACCCGCATGAACCTGGTCGGCAGGGCAGCGGAGCTCACCTTCGCCGTCGCCGGATCGGGTGAGCCCGGCGTGCGGGTGCAGCTCCTGGGCGCATCGGTCACGCTCGACGCATTGCCCGACGGCGGTCTCCGCGTCCGGTCGCCCGGCGGCCCGATCCGCCTGCTCATCACCGACCTCTCAGGTGCCAGCTCGCCGGACGTGGGGACCGGCTTCCTCGAGCCGAGCGAGCTGCTTGCCGCGTACGAGGTCGGGGCGGTCCTGCTGGTGCGCGACCCTGCCTATGACGGTCGTCGAACCCGCCTCGAGGCCCTCGGCTTCCACCTCCGGCAGATCTTTGGCCCGTATGCGGTGATGGTCTCGCCGTGACCATGCGCGAGCCGATCCTCGTCGTCGGCGCGTACGGCTACCGCAACACTGGCGACGAGGCGATCCTGGCCGGGCTGCTGACGACCCTCGCCGGGCGGCGGGTGACCGTCGTGTCGCGCTCCCCGGCCGAGACGACGGCGCTGCACGGGGTGGCAGCGGTCGGATTGCATGGAGCCGTTCCGGCCCTGCGTCGTCACCGCACGCTCCTCATCGGCGGGGGAGGGCTTTTCGGACGCGACGTGGGCCGGATCGGTCGCCTGCTGCCCATCTTTGGGCTGCTGGCCGCGGCGCTCGGGCGGCAGGTCATCGTCGTCGGCGTTGGGGTCGACGCCGGCATGACCGGCACGCATCGGCTCCTGGTTCGACGCCTGCTCCGCGCCGCCGACCAGGTCACCGTTCGCGACGAGGCGTCGGCGCGTCTGCTCCGCGAGTGGGGGATCGCTCCGCTGGTGGAGGAGGATCTCTCGGCGCGCATGGCACCCGCCTCTGCCCGGATCGGTCGCAGCCTGCTTCGCGGCGCGGGGGTCGACGAGAGACGCCCGGTCATCGGCCTGTGCCTGACGGCAGTCAACGACTCGCTCACGCCGGGGGTGATGGCGGCCGCGGCGGATCTCATGCAGCGTCACCCCGAGTCGCAGTTCTGCTTCATCCCGATGAGCCAGCACCCATTCGTGGAGCGCCACAACGACCTCCTCCTGGCCCGATCGCTCCAGGCGATCAGCCCGGGGCTGAAGATCGTCGAGGGGACCCACCACCCCGCCACGCTCCTCTCCCTCGTCGGCGCCCTCGATGCGGTCGTCGCGATGCGCTACCACGCCCTGCTCTTCGCCGAGCGAGCCGGGATTCCCCTGATCCCGATCGCCTACGCCGACAAATCGATCGCCTGGCTCGGTGAGCGCCGCCTGCGCGCGGTCGAACCGACCGGGCGAGCCCTGTCGCGAGCCGTCGTGAAGTCGCTTCCGGCGCGAAGCAGGGCGTCGTGAGCACGCTTCGATCCTCTATCGCGCCAAGGGCGTGGACCATCGCCCGCTGGGCGGCGGCGTTCGGTGTCGTGGCGCTGCTGGTGGTGGGGCTCGACGGCGGCGAGATCCTCGAGCGGATTCGATCCGCAAACGGACTGGTGGTCGTCCCGGCGGTGCTGGGACTGGTCGCGGTCCACGCGCTCGGCGCCCTTGCCTGGCGCACGCTGTGCCGGCAGCTCCGCGGCCTTCGCCTGACCTGGGCCACCTGCCTGCGCGTCTACTACGCGGCGCAGGCGCTCGGCGGTGTCACACCGGCCAACCTCGGTGGCGACGCGTATCGGGTCCTGTCCCTTCGGAACGCAGGGGTCGACTGGAGCGACGCCGCGGCGCCGGTGCTGGTGCAGCGCGCGACCAGCTACCTCGGCCTCGCGATCCTGGCGCTTCCCGCACTGGGGTGGCTGGCGATCTCCGGGCGCGTGCCGGTCGCGATCCTGGCCGTCGGGCTCGTACTGTGCGCCCTCGCCGCTGGCATCGCCCTGTTGCTGATGATGGCTCCGGCACGGCTGGCGGGTGTCCTCGCCCGTCTGTCGTGGAACCCCGCCATGCCCCGCGGCGAAATGCAGCCTGAAGCGGTCAGCCCGATGCACGCTCCGGTACGCAGCCTGGCGATTGCCACGGGCTTCGCGCTTGCCTTCCATGCCGGCAGCGTTCTGCTCACCGGCCTGCTGGTGATGGCGGTCGATCCCTCCGCCACCGGGATCTCCGTGCTGGCCGCGATCATGGTGGCCCGGCTCAGCCTCGCGCTGCCGATTCTGCCGAGCGGGCTGGGAGCGAACGAGGCGATCCTCGCCCTGCTCTTCGGGGGGCTCGGCCTCGCGCCCCAGGCGGCGCTTGCCGCGCTGTTGCTGACGCGAGTCGCCCTGGTGCTGACGACCCTGCTCGGGGCGGGGCTGCTCCTGTTCGGCAGGCACGAGATCACGCGAGCCGAGACGAGCACCCTTGATCAGCCCTTGGCCGCGCACCGCTAGCTGAGCGCCTTCCGACCACGTGGGGCACCATGTGCCCTCATGGAGATCGAACCGCCGGGGCCCCGCGGCTCTCTGCCCTCCGCCACCCTCGAGATCGGCGTGGCGACCGGCTAGGCTGTAGCGATGAGCCGTGCCGTCCGGTTCGCCCCGGGTGTGCTGCTTGCGCTCGGTGCCATCGTGGGC
>JALYNS010000362.1 GCA_030773035.1 Chloroflexota bacterium | reverse complement strand
CTGCATGGAGATACAACCATACGGTTGTATGGCAGAGATGTCAAGGCGACTCGTCAAGGACCTCGATGCACGGGTTTCCCCGGACCGGACCGGTCAGGCCGTCACCTTATGAGCGACCTTCGCCGGCTGGAGGATCCGAATGCCGTTGCCGAAGGGGTCGCGGATGCCCATATCGGTGCCGTAGAAGTGGTCGGTGGGCTCCTGGGTGAAGTCCGTGACGCCGCGCGCCTTGAGGGTTTCGTACAGGCCCCGGGCGTCGTCCGTGTGGAGGACTAGGGAGCCCATGGCGCCCTTCGTGATCTGCTCGCGGAGCTGTGCAGCGGTGGCTTCGTCGTGGACTGGCGGGCCTGGCTCTTCCAGGAAGATCTCGACGTCGGGATCGCTGGGGAAGCGCACCGTCAGCCAGCGGAAGGGACCCTGCTTGATGTCCTGGCCCTTCTCCAGCCCGAGCTTGTTGACGTAGAAGTCGAGCGCCTCGTTCTGGTCGAGGACCTTGACGGAAGTGACCGCGAGCTTGGTGGTCATCGGGTGTGTTCTCCTTCTCGAGGTTCGATGCGATTCGCGGATTGAGTTCTCAACTCGCCGCTTTCTTCACGAGCGCGCCGATCGTCGCCTCATCGGCAGCGGTCAACTTCGTCAGCGCCCAGGAGGTCGGCCACATGGCCCCGTCATCGAGGTTCGCGGTGTCGTTGAAGCCGAACGTCGCGTACCTCGCCTTGAACTTGTCCGCGGCCTGGAAGAAGCAGACGACCTTGCCGTCCTTGGCATAGGCGGGCATCCCATACCAGGTTTTCGGCGTGAGGCCCGGTGCGTTGTCCTTGACGATTGCGTGGATCCGTTTGGCCATGACGCGATCCGCATCCGGCATCTCAGCGATCTTGGCGAGCAGGTCGTTCTCGCCATCAGCCTTGCCGCGCGCGGCCTTCATGTCTCGCGCGTGCTCCTTCATGACGGCACGCTCCTCGGCCGTCCAGACCTCGGACGACGTCTTCCTCGTGCTAGTGCGCTTTGCGGGCTTCTTCGTGCCGGTCATCGGCGGGCCTCCTCAGTACGACAATGGATGGAACGACCCACAGCCTAGGGACCCGCCGCGAGGGCGGCTTCTCCAGAACTGCTCGATCGCACCGCCACCAGCGGCCGCATGGCCATCATCTGGAAGCAGTTGGGCGCCACCATCGGCCCGTTCCCACTGCGGTAGGCCGACGGCGTCTCGCCGATGATCTCGCGGAATGTTCTGCTGAACGTTCCCAGGCTGTTGAAGCCAACGTCCAGGCAGATGTCGGTGATGCTGCGGTCGGTCTCGCGCAGCAGGAACATCGAGCGCTCCACCCGCCGTCGCTGCAGGTAATGGTGCGGCGTCTCCCCGAAGACGGCGCGGAATCTGCGGCTGAAGTGCGCCTCCGAGATGTAGGCCACCGCGGCCACGGCGCGGACGTCCAGCGGCTCTGCATAGGCGCGGTCCATGGCATCGCGGGCGCGCAACAGGCGGCGGTTCAGATCCTCGACTTCCCGGCTCACGGTGCCACGCTACGCCATCAGAGGGCAGGGCGAGGGACCGGCTGTCCTGGTCCTGGTGCCCGGAGCGATCATTCGGACCGACAACCGGGCTACCATCGGTCAGTGACCCTGCGACCCCCTGAATCGGGCTCCCCCGACTTCGTCCACCTCCACGTCCACTCCGAGTTCAGCCTGCTCGACGGCCTGAGCCGGATCGGCCCCCTGACCCAGCGGGCAGCCGACGCGGGCATGAAGTCGCTGGCCATCACCGACCACGGGGCGATGTACGGGGCGATCGAGTTCTACCAGGCCTGCGGCCGGGCGGGGATCAAGCCGATCATCGGGGTCGAGACCTACGTGGCACCCCGCAGCCACACCGACAAGGAAGCCAAGGTCGACGCCAACCCGTACCACATGATCCTGCTGGCGAAGGACCTGACGGGCTACCGCAACCTGATGACGCTCGTCACCAAGGCTCACCTGGACGGCTACTACTACAAGCCGCGCATCGACAAGGAGCTGCTGGCGGCCCACAGCGAGGGCCTCATCGGCACTTCAGCCTGCCTGGGCGGCGAGGTCCTCAAGCGCCTGGCCGATGGCGACGAGAAGGCGGCCCGCCAGGCCGCCGACGAGTATCGGTCCATCCTCGGGAAGGACAACTTCTTCATCGAGGTCCAGGACCACGGCGTGCCCGAGCAATCGCGCCTGCACCCGCAGCTCGTCGAGCTGGCGCGCGGGATGGGGATCCCGATGCTCGCCACCAACGACACGCACTACACCGTGCCGGAACAGCACGAGGCGCACGACCTGCTGCTGTGCATCGGGACCGGCTCCAACCTCGACACGCCCGGGCGCCTCAGGTTCGAGAGCAACGAGTTCTTCCTGAAGTCGCCCGAGCAGATGCGCCGCCTCTTCAATGCGGAGCTGCCGGACGCCATGGACAACACCCTGCTCGTGGCGGAGATGGTCGACCTCAAGCTCGAGTTCGACCAGCTGCGCCTGCCCCACTTCCCGGTGCCGGATGGCGAGACGGCAACGACGTGGATGCGCAAGGAATGCGAGCGGGGGCTGCTGGCTCGATATGGCTCGGACCCCGGCGACACCGTCCGGCAGCGGCTCGAGTACGAGCTGGGGGTGATCGAGCGGATGGGATACGCCGGCTACTTCCTGATCGTGGCCGACTTCACCCGATTCGCCCGGGAGCAGGGGATCATGACCACCTGCCGCGGGTCGGCCCCGGGGAGCATCGTGACCTACTCCCTGGGCATCACCCCGGTCGACCCGATCGCCTATCGGCTGCCCTTCGAGCGCTTCCTGAACCCCGACCGCGTGACGATGCCGGACATCGACATCGACTTCGCCGATTCCCGCCGCGACGAGGTGATCCAGTACGTCACCCACAAGTACGGCGACGATCGCGTGGCCCAGATCATCACCTTTGGGACGCTGGGCGCCAAGGCGGCGATCCGCGACGTGGGACGCACCATGGGGCTGACCTACGCGGAGGCGGACCGGGTCGCCAAATCGGTCCCCAACGAGCTGAACATCAGCCTGGAGCGCGCGGTCGACACCAGCCCGCAGCTGCGCGAGCTGATCGCCGGGGACGAGCGGGTCGAGAAGCTGATCGGCGTCGCCAAGCAGCTGGAGGGCGTTGCCCGACACGCGTCAACGCACGCGGCGGGGATCGTCATCAGCCGCGAGCCGCTGACCGAGATCATGCCGCTCCAGCGCGCGACCGACGGCCGCACCACCATGACCCAGTTCGAGATGCACGCCTGCGAGGCGCTCGGCCTTCTCAAGTTCGACTTCCTGGGCCTGATCAACCTCACCATCCTGGCCGATGCGATCGACCTGATCCGCGTCCACCGCGGCGTGCAGCTGGACGTCGACACCCTGCCGCTCGACGACAGGCGCACCTTCGAGCTGCTGTCGACGGGCGAGACGACCGGCATCTTCCAGCTCGAGGGCTCGGGGATGCGGCGCTACGTCAAGGAGCTCAAGCCGACCGAGGTGAAGGACCTTGCCGCCATGGTCGCGCTCTTCCGGCCGGGGCCGATGGCCAACATTCCCGCCTACATCCGCCGCAAGCATGGCCAGGAGGCGGTCACCTACCTGCACCCCTCGCTCGAGCCGGCGCTGCATGACACGTACGGGATCTTCGTCTACCAGGAAGACATCATGACCGCCGCCATCGCCATGGCCGATTACACCGGCCCCGAGGCGGACAACCTGTGCTACGCGATCCGCAAGAAGAAGGAATCGGTCCTGCGCGAGCACGAGGCCAAGTTCAAGGCGGGCGCCAAGAAGAAGGGGATCCCGCCATCGGTGGTCGACCAGGTCTTCGCCGCCTTCGAGCCGTTTGCCCGATATGGCTTCAACAAGGCTCACGCCACCTGCTACGGGTTGATCGCGTACCAGACCGCCTACCTCAAGGCCAACTACCCGGTCGAGTTCATGACGGCGGTCTTCAACGGATTCCGCGAGCGTTCCGAAAAGGTGGCGGCGGTGGTGGCCGAATGCCGGCGGCTCGGGATCGCGGTGCGGCCGCCGGACGTGCAGGCGTCGCAGGCGCTCTTCACCGTGGAAGCCGATGAGTCCGGGGCCTCGGCCATCCGCTTCGGCCTGGCCGCGGTCAAGAACGTCGGGGAGGGGGCGATCGAGTCGATCGTGGCGGCGCGCGAGGGGCGCGGGGACGTGTCGGATGCGGTTGGGCCCTTCGCCTCGCTCGACGACCTGTGCCGGCGTGTGGACCTGCGG
>JALYNS010000361.1 GCA_030773035.1 Chloroflexota bacterium | reverse complement strand
GGTGGGCGTCGATGCCCACGTTGAACCAGACCGGTGAGTTGAAGGCCGCGCGCTGCTTGAGGAGGATGTCGGTCAGCTCGGCGTGGAAGGCTGCCTGGTCCTCCGGCGTGGCGAAGTAGGCGTCCTTCTCGCCCCAGCCGGTGATGGTGTCGACCACGCGACCGATCATCTGGCGGACGCTGTACTCCCGCTCGGGGGTGTTGAGGTGTCCGCGGAAGTACTTGGACGCCGTTACCTGGGTGGCGAGCTGCGACCAGGACTTGGGGAAGTCGAGGCCCTTCTGCTCGAAGACGGACTTGCCGTGCTCGTTGGTGATGACCGCCTCGCGCGTCTCCCACTCGACCGTGTCATACGGGTCGGTGCCTGCGCGGGTGTATCGGCGCTCGATGCTGAGGCCCTTCCAGTTGGGCTTCTGGCCCTCGCGCAGCTGGTGGTAGCCGGCCTGTCCCCCGCTCCGCTTTGGCCCCGTACCGTGCCCGTTCGTGGTGTGGCCGTTGCCGTTCGCTTGCTTGGCGGCGGGCTGTGAGGGGGTCGCGGAACGTGGCATCGGGGCTCTTCCTTCGTGCTCGCAGGGACGGTGAGACAAGCGGTCATACCGCGATTTCAGGGGAGTAAGTGTACGTCCGCCCAGGACCCCGCGTCAAGCCGAAAACCACAATATGTGGTGGGTTGCCTCGGTCGGAGGCGCTACCTATTGTGGAGTAGCTGCCCTGGCCTGGAGGGCGTTCTGCGTCCATTCTGCGCCTCGGGGCGTGCCTGCCAAAGGTGCCTCGGACGCGCCGACTGGCCCGGGCCTTGGGTGGGAGCCCCGGCCGCCAACGCCGAGGCAGAGTGGGAGGTACGCGGCCCGCGGGATCTTGGTCCCGTTGCCCTCTGCCCTAGATCAGGACGATGCCGTTCTCGCCGGGATCCTCGCCCGCCGAAAGGGCTGCCAGTGTCCTACGAGTCCCCAACGGGAAGGCTGTTGCCAGGACGTCCGCGGCGGTCGCGAGGGCGGCGCGGTTGGCCTCGCTGGCCCTGATGAGCAAGACCAGGCGGGTCGCATGTCCGTCCCGCTGCTTGCGGGTCGCGGCCCGCAGCTGGGACTGGGCGTCACGAAGGCGGGTGATGGCTTCGACCGCGATGGTGGCTTCGCCTCGTGCCAGAAGCGCGTCGAAGGCGCGCTGGTCGCCTGGAATGGGGAGGGGAGCTTCGAGCTGCCAGGTCCATCGGTCGCCGATGCGCGCCCGGAGGCCGCGGAGAAGGTCGAGCTGGGCTGCGTCGCGGAGGCCGCCGGCTGCAGGGTAGAAGCGGGCGTGCAGGCGAAGCCCGACCGCTGCGGCGTGCCGCATGACGTCCGCGATGGCCAGCTGCCTGAGGAGGCCGAGCTCGACACGGGAGACGCGGGCGTGCGACGCTACCACGGCGCGCGCGACATCCACCTGCCGGAGCCCGCGGGCGAGCCGCGCCTCTCGAAGCTCCGCTCCCAGCTCCGCCTGGAGTCGGCGTCCGGTCATTCCCGCCTGCTCAACTCGGCCCGGTCGGTTTGGCATGCGCCGATCATCGAGGCGGGTCGTTACCCATGGCTTAGGTGCCGCTTACGGACGGCGAGCGTATCCAAGAAGCACAGGGCGGCCCACGGTGGCCCAGGGCCGCAGATGGCTCCTGGGTGACTGTCCTGCACGCCCAGCGTTCCTGGACCTGAAGTTGAGAGCTGTTTCGGACTGGTCTCACCTTGGACCGGAGCCTCCTTCCTGGATGTGCACGCCCGGCGTGCGCGTCGGCCCGGACAGGCTCGGGGGGCTGGCACGCGAGGCACGGACGCCGCACGAACACGGCGGCCTCCGGGTCACCGCGTCCGCGGTCGTTCACATGGTCAGCTGGAGGGGACTCCCGTTCGCGGCGGGGTCGGACGAGGGGCGGTGGCCTGCTGAGCGGACGTGCGCTCAGTCATCGGCACGAAGGCGGAGCGGTAGCGTTCAACCGTCTTCGCGGCTCCTCGCTCGACGAAGAAGGCCTCGCCGGCGGCGGCGGCAGCAGCAGCCTCAGGGTCTCGCTCAGCGGCCATTGCGCCCCACTCCAGCCCCGTGATCGCCGCTGCGAGAGGATCCCCGGCCTGCCGGTACAGCTCGAGCGCGTGCCGATACGAGGTCCGCGCATCATCCCAGCGTCCCTCTCGGGCCGCCAGACCACCCTCGGCGCCGGCGGTGGCCGCTGTGCCCAGCCTTGCCTGGAAGGGGCTGGCCCGCAGGATTTCGAGGACGTGCAGCAGGTCGTCGCGGCGGTCGCCGGCAATGGCAGCGTGCGCAGCGATCGCGGCTCCCGCTGTCGCGAAGTTGCTGTCAGGCGACGCGATGAGTCCGTTGGCCAGGGCGACGTCCCAGTCACCGCGATACACGGCCCGATTTGCATCGAAGATGGCGATTGCCGCAGCCATCGTGTTGCCCTCCAGGGTGGACGCGGTGGCCTTCGCCCGTGCCACCTCCGCATCGGCGAGATCCTCGTCGCCGCGAGCCGATGCCAGCATCGATCGGATTCCGGCGAAGCTGGCCTGGAAGAACGGATGGGCGGCTGTGGGCTCCTCGTTGGCCTCGATCTCGGACGCCCACGCTCCCCAATCGCCGGTTTCGATCGATATCGCGGCCAGCTCCATCAGGAACTGGAGCGTCAGCCGAACGCTGCCCATCCGTATCGCGAGGGCATGTCCGTCACGCAGCGTGGCGACACACTCCCGCAGGTCATCCTCCGCGTAGATGCCGGCCAGGTTGTTGCGGGCGCGCAGCGCGGCGGGGATCAGTCCCTTCCGATCCGCAACGGCGATCACCCCGCGCAGGACGGCCTCCGACTCGGCGATGCGGCCCATGTTCTGGAGGGCGGTCCCCTTGTTGATGAGGGCCTCCACGATGGTTCGCCCCAGGTCGTGCCGGGCGCCCAGTTCAAGGGCGCGGTCCGCCGTGGCCACCGCGTCGGGCCCTCTCCCGTTCAGCATGTATGCCCGCGACAGCTCGGCCAGGACTGCCGCGTACTCGGCCGAATCAGCGATCGAATCCGCCTCCGCGATCGCCGCTTCGAAGGTGGCAATCGCCTGCGCGAAGATCCTTCGGCTCGTCTGGTGACGACCGAGCCAGCCCGCGGCTCGCAGCGTGCCGGGCTCATCGCCGAGTGAGCGAAACAGCTCACGGGCAGCCTCGGCGTGCTGGATGGCCGTCTTCAGGTCAAACGCCTCCCCCGATTCGGTGGCGCGCAGGTGCAGGAGAGCCTGGTCCGCCGGATCGGAGGTCACGGTCAGCGCCTGCTCCAGGTATCCCACCGCCTGCTGGTGCGAATGGAGCGCAGCCGCCCGCTCGGCCGCTGCCTGGAGCGTGATGCGGGCCTGCGCCGCCAGGGCATCGGCCTCGGCTCCGGGCCGAGAAGCCTGGTGGGCGAGCAGGTAATGGCTGGCCAGCACGCCGGCCGTCTCCTCGTCGCCCATGCCCTCGAGGTAGCGTGCGGCGGCGAGATGCCTGGCGCGGCGATCGGCCTTTGCCAGTGAGGCATAGGCGACCTCGCTGACGACGGCCTGCACGAACTGGTACTGCCCTCGCTCCGGGGAGCGCGGGTCCACTTCGACGATCAGCAGCTGGCGGAGGACGAGCCGATCCAGCTGCTCGGCGAGCTTGGCGGCGTCCACGCCGGCCACGGCGGCCAGCGCTTCGACCGTGAAGCTCTGGCCAAGGACCGATGCGTCCTGCAGCAGCGCGCGGTCCTCCGGCTGATTCGCATCCAGGCGCGAGGCGATGAGGGCCTGCAGCGTGTCAGGCACGCCCAGGGTGGCGAGATCCCCGGCGAGGCGGTAGCTGCCCGCCTCGGCGACCAGCTGCTGCTGATCGAGGAGCATGCGAACGGTCTCGACCGCATACAGCGGGATCCCCTCTGCCCGCTCCACGATCTGCTTGAGCGCCGCGGGCGGTAGCCCTGGCACGAGCCCCTCGAGCAGCCCCCGCATCTCCCCGTCGGTGAGCGGCTCCAGCGTGATTCGCGTCGCGCTGCGCACGCTGCTTCCGAAGTCGGGGCGGCGCTCCAGCAGCTCCGGACGTGCCTGCGCCACGACCAGGATCGGCGAGGTGCGGGTCCAGCGCAGCAGGTCCTCGATAAAGTCGAGCATCCCCTGGTCGGCCCATTGCAGATCGGTGAAGACCAGCACCGCCGGGGCGATCGCGGCGATCCGCTCGAACAGGGTGCGCCACGCCGAGAAGAGCTCGTCACGCCCCTCGCCGGGCAGATCCTCCAGGCCGAGCAGGCCCGCGATGCGTGGCTCGATCCAGCCTCGCTCGTCGGCATCGGTGATGAATTCGTCCAGCATCGCCGACAGCTTTGGGCGGGCGGTGGCGGTGTCATCGGCCTCGGAGATGCCAGCTCGTCGGCGCACCATCTCGACCAGGGCCCAGTAGCTGATCCCCTCGCCGTAGGCGGGCGAGCGGCCCTCCAGCCAGTACACCGTGTCGACGACCCCGTCCAGGTACTTCTCGAGCTCCCAGGTCAGCCGCGACTTCCCGATCCCCGCCTGGCCGATGACCGTTGCCAGGCGCGACTTGCGCTCGCGCTGCGTCGTGTCGAGGAGGTCCTTGAGGATGCGGAGCTCCTCCTCGCGCCCCACGAAGGGCGGCTCGAGCGTGGCGGCCCGGCCCGATCCGCCGCGGCGCGCCACGACGGCCACCGCCCGCCAGGCCGGGACTGCGTCCGCCTTGCCCTTGAGGGCGTGGTCGCCCGCGGGCTCGAAGGCGATGGCGGTGGAGGCGGCCCGGTAGGTCGCCTCGCCGACCAGGACGGTGCCCGGTGCCGCGACGGATTGCAGGCGGCTGGCGGTGTTGACCAGGTCTCCGGCGACCATCCCCTGGTTCAGCGCGCCCAGCGTGACGGCGGCCTCGCCTGTCAGCACGCCCGCACGCGCCTGGATCTGGGGGGTGCCGTCGCCTTCACTGTCGCCGATGGACGGCACGGCGCCCACCAGCTCGAGGGCGGCTCGCACCGCGCGTTCGGCGTCGTCTTCGTGGGCTGTCGGCGCTCCCCAGACCGCCATCACCGCGTCGCCGATGAACTTCTCGACCGGCCCCCCGTGCCGCTCGATGATGCCGCGCGCCACCTCGAAATAGCGGGTTAGCAGTTCTCTCGTCTCCTCCGAGTCACGTCCCTCGGAGAAGGTGGTGAAGCCGACCAGGTCGGCAAACAGGACCGATACCAGCCGCCGCTCGGCGGTCGCATCGGGTGTGGGAGCAGCCGCGTTG
>JALYNS010000360.1 GCA_030773035.1 Chloroflexota bacterium | reverse complement strand
CTGATCTACTTCGCGGGGCGCCTCGCGACGGGCGTCTGGGCGTTCTAGGCAAGGAAAGAGCCCCGAAGGAACCGCGGCGACCGTTGATGTGATCTCCAGTCGGCCAGCTGCCCCTTCGGGACCCGCGGGAAGGATGCCAGCCCCGGCCCGAGGGGCACAAGAGGGGTTATCCACCACTTCCTGGCTGTCCCGCGGAGTTATCAACACTGTCTCCGCTGTCTTGAGGCGATCCGCAGGCTACCCGCCGATGGCGCGTGCCTGGAACCCCGGCAGCGAGTCCACGCTCTCCGGGCGTCCCAGCGTGATGCGCGCGGCCAGGTGCCCATCGGGGCGAATCAGGAAGGCTGCCGCTCCGCCCGCACCGTACGCGCGCCGAATCTCGCCGGCTGGATCGGCGAGGACGGTGACGCCGCTCAACGGGGCATCGGGGCCAATCGTCACGATGTCGCACGGCGCCGGCCAGGCGAGGCGGGAGGCGCGGATGGCGGCCCTGGCGGCGTCCCTGGGAGCGTCAAGCAGAAGCAGCGCCACGAACCGCGCGCCGAGCAGCTCGCGCAACCGGGAGACGCCGCCGCTGTCACCCAGCCGACGGCAGGTCGCGTCGGGCACCACCGCACCGAGCGCTGGCAGGCGGAGGTCATGCGGACCGGGCATCACGATCGTCGAGGCGGTGTAGCTGAACGGCTGCGCCAGGCGACCCGAGTTGATCAGGCGCCGCAGTCGCGGCAGGCGCAGGCTCCCGCGCAGCACGGCGTTGCGCAGCGCACGGCGCAGCGGGCCGCGCGGGACCATGAAGCGCATGGTGGCGTCGGTGACCGCCAGGTTCTCCAGCGCCGCTGCGCGACGCTCGCCGTGATAGCTCTCCAGCAGCCGCTCGGAGGCGTCGCCGGCCAGGACCGCGGCGAGCTTCCAGGCCAGGTTCTCGGCGTCGGCCGCGCCGGAATTGAGGCCACGCGCACCGAACGGGCTGAGCAGGTGGGCGGCATCCCCCGCCAGCAGGACGCGACCGATCCGGAAGCGCTCGACGAGCCGCTGATGAAACCGATAGAGGGTCACCCACGCCAGCTCGTACGGAGTGGTCGCTCCAACGATCGCTCTGATGCGACGGTCGAGGCCACCACCGGCCCGCTCGGCGTCGAGATCGGTCGAAGGCGGCACCTGCCAGTCGATGCGCCACGTGTCGTCTGGCTGGGGGTGGACCAGGACCTGGCGCCCCGGATTGTCCGGCGGGTCGAAGAAGAAGCGGCGCTCGTGCGGGAAGGGCAGGTGGGCGCGGATGTCACAGATCAGGAAGAGGTCCGGGTGCGAGTGCCCGGGGAAGCCGGCACCCAGGAGGCGGCGGACAGCCGAGTGGGCTCCATCGGCCCCCACCAGGTAGCCGACCCGCAGGGTGTCGGTCCCGAACGTCGTCTCGCAGCGGAGCGTGACGCCCTCGCCGTCCTGCGACAGGCCCACCAAACGGTGACCCCAGCGCAGGTCGACCTCGGGGAGCTCGGCGAGGCGCGCCAGCAGCATCTCCTCGACCTCGGTCTGGTTGATGTTGACGAAGGGCGGGAAGTGGTCGCCGGCCGAGCTGGGCAGCCGGATGTGAAACAGCTCGCGGCCTCGGAAGTAGGTTCGACCGATGTTCCACTGCACTCCCCGCTTCGCCACCTGCTCGCCGATCCCCAGCCGGGCCCAGATCTCGAGCGTCTCGCGCTGCATGCAGAGCGCCTTGCTCCCCTCCCCGGTGTGCTGCGCGTTCTGCTCCAGCAGGATGACCCGCACCCCGCGCTGCGCCAGCCGCCCGGCCAGGGTCATGCCGATCGGCCCAGCGCCGACCACGGCGACCTGGGCGTCGAGCTGTCGAGCCCTGAGCGGCCCCCTGCGGCGGGTCGCGGCCATCAGGCGGTGAGCACCTCCCACACCGCCCGGTCGCGCTCCACGGTCCAGATGCGGGGGTGGTCGATCCCCTCCAGCTCGTCCCAGGCGCGCTGCACGTTGAACGGCATCGTGTGTTCGAAGATCGGGAAGCTGCCATAGCGTGGCGCGAGTGCGGCATGGGTGGACCGATACGCCTGGGCCGGGGTGCCACCGGCCTCCTTGACCGCCCGTGTGCCGTCCAGCACGGCCGAGAGGAAGGCGCGCGTGTCGCCGATCGCCTGGC
>JALYNS010000359.1 GCA_030773035.1 Chloroflexota bacterium | reverse complement strand
GCCATGCTGTGATGCATGTCGGGGCGAGTATCGGGGTCCGAAGGCGGCCGGTTGAGTGCCGAAGGTCCTGCCGCCCCGGGACCATTTGCCCGGCGACTCGTTGAAACCATGCCCTCGCAGCCTGCCTCGTGATAGGCAAACCCCATTCGAGGCGACCATGTCCTACGTCATCGCGCAGCCGTGCGTCGACCAGAACGACCGATCCTGCATCGAGGTCTGTCCGGTCGATTGCATCAGCGCCGAAATCGGCGTCGATCGAAAGCTCTACGTGGACCCCGACTCCTGCATCGACTGCGGGGCCTGCGCCGACGCCTGCCCCAACGCGGCGATCTTCCGCAGCGATGAGCTGCCCGCGCCGTGGACCCCGTTCGCGCGCATCGACGCTACGTGGTACCGCGATCCCCAGTCGGCCCGGGCAGCGCTCGACCAGCTGGTGCCTCCCCCGGGCTGAGGCCGCGCGGACGGTGGGGCATCGGGCTATAGTTGACACAGCAACTAACAAGCCGGAGACCCGAATGCCCGCCGTCACTGCCGATCTGCTCACCCTTCCCCGACTCACGACCGTCCCCCCGACGAGCGTCTCCCGCCCGGTCCGCGGGGTGATCACCGCCATCAGCACGCTCGAGGGCGAGGGCTTCCCGGTCCGCCGCCCCTTCCCGGGGATCGACCTGTCCCTCGTCGACCCGTTCATCCTGCTCGACCAGATGGGGGCGGTGGAGTACGCGCCCGGCGAGGCGAAGGGGGCTCCCGACCACCCGCACCGCGGCTTCGAGACCGTCACCTACATGCTCGACGGCGTGATCGAGCACCGCGACAGCATGGGCGGCGGCGGGAGCATCACCGATGGCGCCACGCAGTGGATGACGGCCGGCGCGGGCATCGTCCACTCGGAGATGCCGCCGGAATACCTGGTTCGCAGCGGCGGCCTGTTCCACGGCGTCCAGCTCTGGGTCAACCTGCCGGCCAGCCTCAAATGGAGTCCGCCGCGCTACCAGGACATCGTGCCCGACAGGGTGACGCTGATCACCAACACCGATGGCTCCGCCCTGGTGCGCATCATCGCCGGCGAGCTGGACGGACACGCGGGACCGGGCGTCACGTACACGCCCATCGCCTACGCCCACGCCACGCTGCATCCGGAGGCACGCCTGGAGGTGCCGTGGCGCCCCGACTTCAACGCCCTGGTCTACGTCCTGGCCGGGAGCGGGCGGGTCGGTGCGGAGGAGGCGCCCATCCGGGAGGGCCAGCTCGCCATCCTGGGCGCGGGCGATCACGTCTCGGTCAGCGCCGACCGGCAGCCAGCCGGGCCGTCACCGACCCTGGAGATCCTGCTGCTCGGCGGGCAGCCGATCCGCGAGCCGATCGCTCACTACGGCCCCTTCGTGATGAACACCCGCGACGAGATCCTGCAGGCGATCGCCGACTACCAGGCCGGGCGCATGGGCCAGATCCCGCCGGTGCACGGCCTCACGGCGGACTCTACCCCGTAGCCCGAAGGCCCTAGGCCTTCGGCTTCGCTGGCTTCTTCTTCTTGGGTGGTCGCTTTGGCGTCTTGTCGGCCACGAGTCACCTCCTGAGCGCGGAGTGTAAAACGCCCGGACCCGTGCGCGTCGCGTACCGCTGCAGGGTGCATCCGTTCCGCTTTGGCGTCCTGGCCAGCCGCGCGCCCCTGCTCGAGGCGCTCGGCGGCCGCTGAGCCGGGCGGAAGGCTCAGTCGGTGCCGGCGATCGTCCGATCGAGCGCCCTCGCGTACTGCTCGTCCGTGAGCGCGCCCTCGTCGCGCAGGGCTCGGAGCTTCGCGATCTCATCGGCGACCGACTGCCCGCCGGTTGACCGGGCCGGATCCGGCTGCTGGGTCTTGCGATCGGCACCGGCTCGGAAGCTCGCCTCGATCTCGGCCAGCACCCGCTCCTCGATGAGCTGGCTCGTCTTGTCGGGGATTGGCGTCATCCCCGCTGCCGCGCCCTTCACCCACTCGGGCATGCCGGCCAGGGCTTCGGCCGCTGGGTTGACCGGACCCGTAGCGGTGGGAGCCATCGGGCCAGGCGAGACCGGGACGTCCCCGATATCGAGCTCGTAGAGGGCCTCAGGCTGGTCGATGTCCTTCAGCCGCTGATCACCGAGCGCACGGATCGATACGCCGTCCGGCAGGTCCCCGGCCACGATCGCCCGGGTCGTGTCCGAGAGCAGCACCTGACCTCCCCGCCCGACAGCGGCGATCCGCGACGCCCGGACCACGTCGAGCCCGGTGTAGCCCTCCTCGCCGATGGCGGGCTCGCCGGTATGCAGGCCCAGCCGCATCCGGACGGATACGCCCTGCGGCCACGCCTGGTCTTTGTGCGCCCGCTGCACCTCGACCGCAGCGGCAACCGCCTCGCGGGCACGAGGGAACGAGTAGAAGAAGGCGTCGCCCTGGGTGTCGATCTCCAGGCCGTGGTAGAGCCCGAACGTCTCGCGCACCAAGCGCCGATGGATCCCCAGCAGCTCCGAGAACTGCTCGTCACCCAGCTGCTTCAGCAGCCTGGTGCTGCCCTCGATGTCGCTGAACAGGAACGTCACGGTGCCGGATGGAAGGTTCGGCATGGCAGTCCTCAGGCCCAGTTCACGCCGATTCTGCCACGGCGCCCGCGCCCCGCGCTCCACAAGACCCGGCCGTGCGTACTCAGTTATCCTCTCCCTCGCGCGCCAAGGTCCGGGCGGGAGTAGCTCAGTTGGCAGAGCGTCAGCCTTCCAAGCTGAATGTCGCGAGTTCGATCCTCGTCTCCCGCTCCAATCCCGTCACAATCCGAGGCCGATGAACTCCGTGATGTGGCTCCCCCGGACGCTGGGGCGCGGCACCAGCCTGACAACCGCAGCGGCGGTCGGCGCCACGGTCCTCGCCGTCGTCCTCGAGGTGGCAGGAGCCGACCACCTGGCCGTGTTCGTGGTGAGTGCCATCGCCCTGGCTGGATTGGCGACCCTGATCGGCCAGGCCACCGAGCAACTCGGCCATCGGTTCGGCCCCCGCACCACGGGGATCCTGCAATCTGCGCTCGGCAACCTGCCGGAGCTGTTCATCTCGATCTTTGCGCTGCAGGCGGGCCTGGTGGTGGTCGTGCAGACGGCGCTCATCGGCTCGATCCTGGCCAACACGCTGCTGGTGCTGGGGCTGGCCTTCCTGCTCGGCGGCCTCAAGCACGGGACGCAGCTGTTTCACGGGCCGGCGGTCCGTGCCATGGCCACCCTGCTCGTGCTCGCCGTCGCAGCCCTGGCGATCCCCACCCTGGCAACGGCGCCTGGGGCTCCGGACGCAGGCCATGCCGTCGAGCTGAGCGTGATCGTGTCGATCGTGCTGCTCGTCATCTTCGCGGCCTCGATCCCGTTCTCGCTCGGCGGGGGGCCCGGCGCCAGCGCGGAGGTCGAGGACCTGTCCGTCGAGCGGGTGTGGCCCCTGCGACTCACGATCGCGATGCTGCTCATCGGGGCCGCGGGGGCGGCGCTGACCTCCGACCTGTTCGTCGACGCGCTGCGGCCGACCATGGCCGACCTGCGGATCTCGGAGGCGTTCGTGGGCCTGGTCATCGTGGCGATCGCCGGCAACGCGGTCGAGCACGTGGTCGGCGTGCAGATGGCGATGCGCAACAAGCCCGACCTCGCCACGTCGCTGATCCTGAACAGCAGCCTCCAGGTGGCCATTGCCCTGACACCCGCCCTGGTGCTGATCTCGCTCTTCGTCGGCGGCAGCCCCATGACGCTGGTGCTGACCCCGCTGCTGCTAGGTGCGGTCGGCCTCTCCGCCATTCTGGCCGCGCTCATCGTGTTCGACGGCGAGAGCACCTGGCTCGAGGGCCTGGCACTGCTGGGCCTCTACGTGATCATCGCCGCCAGCGTCTGGTACGGACCGCCGATTCAGGTCTAGCCCGGCTCTAGCCCGGCGCGGTATCGGTTGACGACTGCGGGAGATTGGTCAGGCAACTCGCAGATCGGGCACCGCCGCGCGGCGAGCCGCGGGCCGCTTCTCGGCGGGCTGGCGTCGCGTGCGGCCGGTGGCGCTGGTCGGAGGCGCCGTCTCGGAAGTGCCCGCTCGCAGGATCTGGGTGACCTCGGCCTCGCTCTGGGGTCGGGCGAAGAAGAATCCCTGGCCGTAGGTGCAGCCCAGGGATCTCATCCGCTCGGCCTGCTCGCTGGTCTCGATCCCCTCCGCCACCGTCATGATGTGGAGCGACTCGGACATCGCAACGATCGCGCCGGCCAGCGCCGAGGAGCGGGAATCGACCTCGGCATCCTGCACGAACTCGCTGGCGATCTTCAGCGCGTCGACCGGGAACTGACGGAGGTGGCTCAGCGAGAAGTAGCCGGTCCCAAAGTCGTCGATGACGATCCGCACGCCAAGGTCGCGGAGCGAATCAAGCGTGGCGATGGTCGGCGGCGTGGCCTTCAGCAACGCAGTCTCGGTGATCTCCAGGACGAGGCCCTTCGGCTCGAACCCGGTCTCGCGCAGCGTGTCGCGAACGGCCTCAACAAATCCGGGCTGCTGGATCTCGCTCGCCGAGACGTTGACGCACATGAACGTCTCCGGCACGGTCATGCCGAGGCGCTGCCATTCGGCGGCGCGCTGGCACGCCTGCTGGAGGACCCAGTGGCCGATGGGCAGGATGGCGCCGTTCTCCTCCGCGATCTCGATGAACTGCCCGGGGGGAACGAGGCCACGCTCGGGGTGCTGCCAGCGGACGAGGGCCTCCATCCCGGCTGTCGCGCCCGTCGCCAGAGAGACGATCGGCTGGAACTCGAGCCGCAGCTGGTCCAGGTCCATGGCGCGCCGCAGCTGAGCACCGAGCTCGTGGCGCTCACGGATGGCGGCATGCATGCCCGGGTCGAAGATGGCGAAGCCGGCCTTGCCGTTCGCCTTGGCCATGTACATCGCCACGTCGGCATTGCGGACCACGTCCGATGCGGACTCGGTGAGATCCCTGGCGCTGGCGATGCCGATGCTGGCCGTTACGGTGACCGATTCTCCCCCGAGGATGAATGGAGCCCGCAGGTCACGGACCAGCCGCTCGGCGATCGCCCGCGAACGGGGCAGCTCGGGGTCGTCATCGGTCAGGATCGCGAACTCGTCGCCTCCCAGGCGAGCGACCAGGTCGCCCTGGCGCACCAACCCGGAGATCCGCTTGGTGACCGCCACCAGGAGCGCGTCGCCCGCCCCGTGGCCGAGCGTGTCGTTCACCACCTTGAAGTCGTCGAGGTCGATGAACAGCACCGCCGTCACGGTCTGCTTCGTGCGCGTGGCATGCTGGCCCGCCTCGATCACGCGGTCGAGGGTCGTCTGGAAGGTATGGCGGTTGGCAGCCCCTGTCAGCGAGTCCCGCTCGGCAAGATCCTGAACGTGCTGGAGAAGCACCGCATTGCGGAGGTTCAGGGCAGCCACGGCGGCGAACTGCCCGAGGACGGAGATCACGCGTCGCTCGATGCCGAAGATCCTTCGCGACCGATGCTCCACGATGATCGCCCCCGCTGGCAGACCATCCACCATCATCGGGGCGATCAGCAGGTTCTGCGCGTTCGGCAGGGCCCAGTTGATGAGCTGATTGCGCTCCGGGTCCAGCCGACGCACGGCGAGCGGCTCGCGTCGCTCCCACGCCTTCACGAAAATCGCATCCGGCTCGACGACGGCGGTGGGCACCTCGGCCGCACCGCGGGCGGCCAGGATCAGGACCTTGCCCTCGGTCACTCCGACGAGGAGGCCGCGGCTGAAGCCGAAGCGATCGGCGATCCCGCTGAGCACGATGCGTGCCTGGTGCACTGGGTCGCCCACCTCGTCCAGGCGGGCGCCGACATCCACCAGCGCCTGGAGATCGGCCCGGCGCTGGCGCAGCTCGCGCTCGTTCATCGCCGAGAAGATGGATGTCGCGAGGGCGAACAGCCAGAACGAGGTGACGTTCAGCACGGGCATCTGGTCGAAGACGACTTCCCGGCCGGCTGCGGCATCGACTGGGGGCACCAGCTGTGCCGCCTGGGCGTAGAGCACCACGAACAGCAGCAGCGAGTGCCAGAGGGCCAGCTTCAGCCCCGTCCGATATGACGCCAGCAGCGAGACGGCCACCAGGTGCAGGTACGCCAGGAACCGGATCGGGCTCTGCGTGCCCCCGGTGGCGTACATCGCGAAGGCAAGGTACAGGCCGTCGAGGAGCAGCAGCGCGGTCAGCATGGTGAAGCCGAACCGACCGGCATGCCGTCGCGCCCATTCGACGAAGGCTGCGACGACGACGTAGCCCGCCGAGGCCCACGCGAGCGTGGCGAATGACGCGCCGAGGGCCTCCGGGCGCAGCGCGCTCCAGGTGAGCACGATGGCGGCGAATGCGACGCGCAGTCCCAACAGGTAGGTCATCCGGTCACTGAGCTCGGCATAGTCCGGGCGGTCGGGCTGCCTGATCACAGTTGCTCCTCATCCTGGAAGGGGGTTACGGTCTCGGTCGCCGCTTGCGCGGTGATGCCCAGCTTTGGATCACGGGAATCGATCCGTCCCTGCACCGCGAGGAACAGGAATACGGCGAAGTTCAAGCCGAGCGGGAAGCCGAACGTCGCGGCGACGACGACCGCAGCCTCGGGCTTGACGATTCGCGCAACCTGATCGACCGCTGCGGCAAGGATCGCGCCGACGGAATCTCCGGATTCTGGTGTCGATGAGGCGGGCGCCTGCTGCTGGGTGACCTCTCCGGGAGTCGGCGGCGGCGCGGGCACGTTCGCGACGACCGGCATCGGCGCTGGCGTCGGGAGCGGCGCCGGGGTGGACGCTGGCGCGGTTGTCGGCGTGGATGCCGTCGTCGACGCCGGCGCGGATGTCAGGGTCGGGGCGGGCGTCGCGGTTGCGGCCGGGGACGCGGTAGCGATGGGCGTTGCAGTCGGCGTGGCGGTCGGACTTGGCGTTGGCGTAGCGGTCGGGGTGGGCGTGGCGGTCGCGCTGGGGGTTGGAG
>JALYNS010000358.1 GCA_030773035.1 Chloroflexota bacterium | reverse complement strand
GACCGCTACATCGTCGACTACCTCGTCGAAGAGGTCCTGCAACGGGAGCCCGACCAGGTGCGTAGCTTCCTGCTGGAGACCTCGATCCTGGCGCGCATGAGCGGTCCGCTGTGTGACGCCGTGACCGGCCAGGCCGGAGGACAGGCGATGCTGGAGGCGCTCCATCGACGGAACCTGTTCCTCATCCCGCTCGACGACCGGCGACGGTGGTACCGCTATCACCACCTCTTCGCGCATGTCTTGCTGGCACGCCTCATGGATGAGCGCCCAGAGGCGGTGGCGGCGCTCCATCAGCGGGCGACCGAGTGGCACGAACAGCATGGCGAGCGCCTTGAGGCGATCCGCCACGCCATCGCCGGCCTGGACTTCGCACGGGCCGCGGACCTGGTCGAACTGGCGATCCCCGCGACCCGCAGGGCGCGTCATGAGTCTGTGCTGCGGCATTGGCTCGATGCCCTCCCGGACGAGCAGATCCGCGTTCGTCCGGTGCTCAGCGATGCGTTCGCTGGGTCGCGCCTCGTGCGTGGTGAAGTCGACGGCGTCGAGGACCGCCTGCGGGATGCCGAGGAGTGGGTGATCGCATCGCGTGAGGGTTTGGCGAGCGGGATGGTCGTGGCCGACGACCAGGCCTTCCGCGACCTGCCCGTCTCGATCGCCACCCACCGGGCGGGGCTTGCCCGACTGCTGGGTGATACCCCCGGCATGACGGCCCACGCCGAACGAGCACTCGAGGTGATCCACGACGACGATCTGGTCGGTCGTGGTGCGGCCACCGCGCTCCTCGCCATCGCCGCCTGGTCGAACGGGGACCTCGACGGAGCGTCCCGCTGGTATCTCGATTCCATGGATGCCCTCGCGAAGGCCAACCATCATTCCGACGTGATCGGTTGCTCGCTGGCCCTTGCGGACGTCCGACGGGCGCAGGGTCGGCTCAGCGAGGCGATGGCCATCTACGAGCGGGGCCTCGCGCTCGCGATCAGGCCCGGCGAGACCGCCCATCGTGGCGCGGCCGACATGCACGTCGGGATGAGCGAGATCCTCCGCGAACGGGACGACCTGGCGGCAGCGTCGCAGCACCTGGCGCAGGGCCGGGACCTGGGCGAGGAGAACGGCCTGCCACAGAACCCGTACCGGTCGCGCGCGTCGGCGGCGCTGATCCGACGGGCCGAGGGCGACCTGGATGAAGCGCTCGAGCTCCTTGACGAGGCCGCGCGCCGATATGACGGGGACTTCTCCCCCGATGTCCGCCCGGTGGGGGCGTTGAAGGCACGGGTCCTGATCACCAAGGGGGAGCTGGCCGCGGCGTGGGCCTGGGCGCGCGAGCATGGCCTGACGCCGACCGACGACCTCGACTATCTCCACGAATTCGAGCACGCCACGGTCGCCAGGCTCCTCGTGGCGGAGGGCCGTCACGACAGCGACGACGACCGCATCGCTACAGCGGTCGAGCTGTTCGAACGACTGCTGGACGCCGCCGAGGCGGGTGGGAGGACGGGCAGCGTCATCGACCTTCTGGTCGGACACGCGCTCGCTCGCCACGCTCGTGGCGATCGCCGGGGAGCCCTCGCGTCACTTGCCCTAGCCACCGCGCTGGCCGAACCGGAAGGCTACGTGCGCGTCTTCCTCGATGAAGGGCCGCCGATGGCGACGTTGCTGAAGCTGGCGGTGAAGGAGCGCGACGCCTCGGCCTATACGCGACGCCTCCAGGCGGCCTTCCGCGAACCCGGTCGTGACGCGCCCACCGCGCAACGGCTCGTCGAGCCGCTTAGCGAGAGGGAGCTCGATGTCCTCCGGCTCCTGGGTACCGAGCTCAGTGGGCCGGACATCGCCCGAGAGCTGGTGCTGTCGTTGAACACCGTGCGGACGCACACCAAGAGCATCTACGCGAAGCTCGGGGTGAACAGTCGCCGGGCTGCCGTCCGCCGCGCCGCCGACCTCGGTCTGCTCTCGCGCGCCAAGGAGCAGCGACCCACCGGCTAGCGCTTCGGCGGGCTGCTGCCCTGCCCGCCCTGCCGGGCTCTCGCCCGGAAGAAACCACCACATCGTTCACCACGTGTGGTGATGCGCGCTCACCACATCCGCTCCCACCTTGGAGCCAGTGACCCAGGTCGGTGTTGCCGACCGGTCCAGCTGGCAACACGCATGAGGAGCGGTATGACCGAACGACACACCTTGACACCCGATCCCCGTGAGGCCGGACCCTACGAGATCCGGCTCATGGGGCACCTCGACGCGCGCTGGGGCGCCTGGTTCGATGGGATGACCGTCAGCCATGCGGGCGACGGGACGACCGTCATCTGTGGCCCGATCGCCGACCAGGCAGCCCTCCACGGCCTGCTCCAGCGCGTGCGTGACCTGGGCCTGCCCCTCGTTTCGGTCAGGCAGCTCCACGCCGTCCAGCCCGATGGCACGGATCCGAACGCGCGATAGCGCACCACCCCCGACA
>JALYNS010000357.1 GCA_030773035.1 Chloroflexota bacterium | reverse complement strand
GTTCCCTGCTTTCGCCCCCGTCGACGCCGGCGAGGTGGTGGTGGTCACGGTGCTCCTGCGCGTGACGATCGGGACGGGTGGGTCCAGGACCGCTCCGCTGGTGCGACGGGTCATGGCGAGGTACTTCGCTGACCAATAGGGTGGTCGCTGCTTTGACACTGACTCTCCGCGACGGATACCATCGAGTCGCCGCTGACGCGCTTCGGCAACTCGTGGTGGAACCCGCTCTGCGACGATGCCAGTGATCTCCGCAAACGCCATCCCGCTCAGGTTCCAGACCGCCGAAGTCGGCGTCGACTGGCTGCAGTGCAACATCGAGTGCCAGGAAGGCTGCCCGGTCAACACCAACTGCCGCGGCTACCTGATGCTTGCCGCCGAGGGCCGCTTCGAAGAGGGCTACATCCTGGCCCGCGACCCGAACCCGGTGGCAGCCATCTGCGGCTACGTCTGCAGCGCGCCATGCGAGAAGGCCTGCCGCCGCGCCGACCTCGACAAGCCACTCTCGATCCGCGCCATGAAGCGCTTCCTGGTCGACTGGCACTACGGCAACAACATGCCGGCCACCATCGAGATGGCGCCGCCGAGCGGCAAGACCGTGGGCGTCATCGGCGCCGGACCGGCCGGGCTGACCGTCGCAAAGGAGCTGGCGTCCTACGGCCACAAGGTCGACATCTACGAGGCGCTGCCGTCGGGTGGTGGCACCTGCTTGATCGGCGTCCCTGCATTCCGACTTCCAAGGGACGTCATCGAGCTGGACGTCAACTGGGTTGCGAAGCACGGAGTCGACTTTCACTACAACGTGGAGGTGGGGCGCGACATCACACTCGACCAGCTGCGCGAGCGTCACGATGCGGTGGTCGTCTCGGCCGGCTGCATGTACCCCGTGGCGATGAACGTCCCCGGCGAGGAGCTCGAGGGCGTGATCTATGGGGTCGACTTCCTCAAGCGCGCGAACCTGGGCGAGGAGCAGTGGGTCGGCGAGCACGTCGTCGTGGTGGGTGGCGGCTACACCGCCATGGACTCCTCGCGGACCGCGCTGCGGATCGGCGCCAAGACATCCACCATCGTCTACCGTCGCGGCCCCGAGGAGATGGTGGTCGACGAGGAGGAGCAACACGAGACCCGCTTCGAGGGGGTCCGCTTCGAGTTCTTCAGCTCGCCAGTCGAGATCGTCGAGAAGGACGGCAGGGTCGCCGGCATCACCTTCCAGCGCACCCGCCTCGGCCCGCCGGACGCCAGCGGACGCCGCAGCCCGGAGCCGATCCCCGGCAGCGAGTTCACGATCCCGTGCGACATGGTCATCCCGTGCACCAGCCAGGCCTCCGACAACAACGTACTCGGCGAATATGGCGCCAAGCTGAATCGCCACCTGGGCGTGACCGATACCCGCGAGTTCGTGCCCGGCGGCTCGGTCTCGGCGTGGCGCACCGCGCCGCTCAATGGCACCACTCCCGTGGGCCCCGATGGCAAGCGCTACAACGCCCTCCAGTTCGAGCTTGCGCGCGGCAACGTGGTCGCCCAGCCGGATACCTTCGAGACGAGCGTCTCCGGCATCTTCGCCTGCGGCGACTTCGTGACCGGCCCCGCCACCATCATCGAGGCGGCCGGACGTGGCCGCCGAACGGCTCGCGCTGTCGACCGCTGGCTGCTCGGGGTGCGAGGCGCGGAGCTGGAAGAGCTGCCGGTCATCAACCGGGCGGTGATCACCCAGGTGCTCGAGCACGACATGCCCGACAAGTACGAGGCGATCGCGCGCCAGCACATCCCCATGGCGCCGCCCGAGCTGCGCCGCGACTTCACATCCCTGGTCGAGGTCGGCTACGACACCAGGAGCGCCATCGCCGAGGGGCAGCGCTGCCTGCAGTGCAACCACAACATCAATATCGACGGGCCGCGCTGTATCCTGTGCGGGCTCTGCGCCGATGTCTGCCCCGAGGGCGTGATCTACATGATCGACAAGGCGGCAGTGGGCGGCGATGACCCGGAGATCGATCTCTTCCAGTCGTGGCCGCGGGGGATTGCCATGATCATCGACGAGGAGCGCTGCATCCGCTGCAACCTCTGCGTGGAGCGGTGTCCGACCAACTGCATCACGATGGACCGCCTCGAGCTCGAGCGGATCACGCCTGACGGAAAGGTGCTCTTGGAGAGCTACAAGGACAACGTGCTGGGGCAGATCGGCCAGCAGGCCGGGGCGGCGGTCCAGCGATGACCTTCCCGGGGCCGGGCGACCTGATCCGCGTCGTCCGAGAGTCGTCGGTCTGGCGCAGCCTCTTCCGCCAGCCGTACCCCACCACCAGCCGCACCCGCGCGCTGGCGGTCATGAACAACGTCTTCCTGCACCTGCACCCTGTCCGCGTCAAGAAGCACGCGGTGCGCTACACGTACACCTTCTGCCTGGGCGGGGTCAGCTTCTTCCTCTTCCTGGTGCTGACCGTGACCGGCGTATACCTCATGTTCTTCTACGTGCCGTCGGTGACGCGCGCCTACCAGGACATCCTCTCGATCGAGAACTCAGTTGCCTTCGGCTCGTTCGTGCGCAACATGCATCGCTGGGGCGCGCACCTGATGGTGCTGACGGTCTTCCTGCACATGATGCGGGTCTTCTACCACGGTGCCTACAAGCCGCCGCGCGAGTTCAACTGGTTGATCGGGGTGATCCTCCTCTTCTGCACCCTGTGGCTCAGCTTCACCGGCTACCTGCTGCCGTGGGACCAGATCGCCTTCTGGGCCATCACCGTCGGAAGCCAGATGGCCACCTACGCCCCGCTCATCTCCGACGAGTCGAGCTTCCTCCTGCTGGGCGGTGTGGAGGTCGGGCAGGGGACCCTGATCCGCTTCTACGTCATGCACGTGATCGCCTTCCCGCTGATCACCGCCGTCCTGATGGTCGTCCACTTCTGGAGGATCCGGAAGGACGGCGGGATCTCAGGCCCGGTATGAGCCGATGACGATCGAGAAGCGGCCCAACGCCACCGCCGACAAGAACGCGCCGACCCAGGCGCCGCGCGTCCCGGCTGTGGAGCGCGGCGGGCCCAAGCTCCCCGGCCCGCCCGGCGTGCCGGGCACCGAGCGCTTCCGGCTGCTGGCCTACGTCAAGCAGGAGTCGATGGTGCGCGTCGACAAGCGGCCCGACGAGACGGTGCTGACGTGGCCGCACCTGCTGCGTGCAGAGTTCCTGATGGGGCTGCTCATCACCGTGCTGCTGGTGGTCGCATCGGTCTTCATCCAGGCTCCCCTGGAGGAGATGGCGAACGCCGGGGTGACGCCGCACGTCGCCAAGGCACCGTGGTACTTCCTGGGCCTCCAGGAGCTGCTCTCGTACTTCAACGCCACGGTCGGCGGTGCCTTCCTGCCGATCATCTACCTGGTCGGGCTGGCGCTCATCCCGTACATCGACCGCTCCCCCTACAAGGCGGCCCGAGACCGCAAGACGATCTGGGTCTTCTTCCTGGCGCTCATGTTCGGCGGGATCATCATCACGATCATCGGCTCCTTCTTCCGTGGCCCCGGCTGGAACTGGGTCTGGCCGTGGGACGGGATCTTCTTCAACCTATGACGCACCCCACGCCCTATGGCGAGGTCCACGGGCCTCCGATCGGCGAGATCACGCGACGCACTTTCATGCGCCGCATGCTTGGCGTCGGCGTCGGCATCC
>JALYNS010000356.1 GCA_030773035.1 Chloroflexota bacterium | reverse complement strand
GGCAGGCACTCTTGAAGGGGGACCACCTCGAGCCGATCATTCGGCACGGCACGGAGGTTGGGATCTCGGGATTCGGGCAGTTCGTCAGCGAAAGGTGCATCGCCCGCGAGCTGAGTCCACGAAAACTGGAGCGCCTGCGGACGGTCGCCCGCGAGGCGGCCGAGCAGTCGGAGCGGGGGATCGTGCCGCCGGTCGATGCGCCCATTCCGTTTGCGGAAGCGCTTGAAGCGGCAGCGCCCGGATCGGTCCTGCTGTTCGAGCGCCACCAGGGCAAGCGGCTGACCGAGGTGGAGCTGCCGCCGAGCGTCTTCATCGGTCCAGAAGGAGGCTTCAGCCCAGCCGAAGTCGCGGCCGCGGAACGGGCGGGGCTGGCGATCGCCGGCCTGGGGCCGCGCATCCTGCGCTCGGAGACGGTGGCCGTCGCGGTTGCGGCGGCCATCTTGTCGCGGACCGGCGACTTCGCCTAGGCTCCGCGCATGGCCGACCGCGATCCCACCTACCAGGCCGACTGCCTCTTCTGCCAGATCGCGGCGGGCGAGATCCCGTCCGACCGTGTCTTCGAGGACGAGGCGGTGATCGCGTTCCACGACATCAACCCGAAGGCACCGACGCATGTGCTGGCCATGCCGCGCCGGCACCTCGCTTCAGTTGCCGATCTGACCGATGCCGATGGCGACCTCCTGGAGGCCCTTTTCGGGGCGCTCCGGCACGTAGCCGAGGAAGCGGGGCTGAAGAGCTATCGCCTGATCAGCAACGTCGGGGCGGAGTCCGGTCAGAGTGTCTTCCATCTCCACTTCCACCTGCTCGGCGGCCGAAAGCTGGACACCCGCGAAGCGGAGGCCTTCCCATGAGTTGGCCACCGGGCTGAGGAGACGATCGTGGATCTCACCGCGTTCTACGGCATCACCGCGGGGCTCAGCTTCACGCTGCTGGGGCTGTGGTGGGTCGCCTGCCAGAGCCGATCGGCTTGGCTGCGGCATCCGGAGAGCCGGCGCATGGCCTACGTCGTGTCGCTCCATTTCCTGCTGCCGGGCGCCATGTCGCTGCTCGCCATGGTGGCGCCGGACATCGGCCTCATGTGGCGGATCACCTTCTTCACCGCCGGGGCGCTGGGGCTGATCGGGTCGCTCCTCCAGGCTGCCACGATCCAGCGGCACACCGGCGACGCGCGGCGCGTGGCGCTGATCCAGTGGGCCGGCGTTCCCCTCTACGGGCTGGTCTGCGCTGTGGCGCTGCTGCCAGACGTCGTGCGGGACCTGCAGCTGGGGCTGACACCGATCCAGGTCGAGGCGATCGCGGTGGTCTTGCTCGTCCTGCTCGGGGCGCAGAGCGCCTGGATCCTGACCTTCATGCCTGAGGATTCAGCCCGATAATCCGCGGATGCTCCGGGTCCTCCGCCAACGGAACTTCTCCCTGCTCTGGTTCGGCGGGTTCGTCTCGCAGCTGGGCGACTTCGTCCTGTTCGTTGGGCTGCCGTACGAGATCTACCGCCTGACCGGCAACACCCTCGCCACGGCGGGGATGGTGTTCGCCTTCCTGATCCCCAACATCCTGCTCGGATCGGTGGCCGGGGTCTTCGTGGACCGATGGGACCGCCGACGCCTGATGGTGACGGTCAACCTGCTCCAGGCGCTCGTCATCCTGCCCCTGCTGCTCGTCCCGCAGCTGGGGCTGTGGATCATCTACGTCGTCCTGCTCGCCGAGAGCAGCATCTCGCAGCTCTTCCGGCCGGCCCAGGTGGCGCTGATGCCGAACCTCCTCGAAGGCGGGGAGGAGGAGCTCCTGTCGGCGAACGCGACCCTGGGGGTGGGGCATCACCTGTCACGGCTGATCGGGCCGGCGATCGGCGGGGTGGTGGTCGCCGCCGGTGGCCTCTCGGCGGTCACGATCGTGGACTCGGTCTCGTTCGCCGCATCCGCCGGGCTGCTGGCGCTCATCAGCGCCCGGCCAGTGCCGCGCCAGCCGTCGGACTCGCTCGAGCACGAGGCGCTCTCCGCTTGGGGGCGACTGTTCGGGGAGTGGCGCGGGGGGCTGCGAGTGGTCTGGCACCAGCCGATCCTGCGTGCGCTGCTCGTCTTCTCCAGCATCACCGCCATCGGCGAGGGGCTGACCGCGGCCCTCTTCGTGGTCTGGGTGGTGGGGCCGCTCCACTCCGACAGCACCGGCTGGGGCCTCGTCCTCTCGACCCAGGCGATCGGCGGCCTGGCGGGGGCGCTGGTGATCGCGCGGCTCGGGTCGCGGATCCGGCCGCTGCCCCTGCTGATCGGGTCGGCGCTGGCGTTCGGCGGGATCGACCTGGTCCTCTTCACCTACCCCGTGGTCTACCCGTATCTCGCTCCGGCGCTCGTCATGCTGGTCATCGTCGGCGTCCCCGGGGCCGGGATGGGGGCCGCCGCGACCACCCTGCAGCAGTCACAGAGCGAGGACCGCAACCGTGGCCGGGTGGTGGGGGCGATCGGCGCGGTCGCCGGCGTGGGAGCGCTGATCGGGGCGACGGCGGCCGGCGTGCTCGGCCAGGTCGTGCCGGTGATTGCCCTGCTGGTGACCCAGGGCAGCGTCTACGTGATCGGCGGAACGGCCGTCTGGCTGATGGTGCGCGGGAGCCGGACGACCCGCGCGGCCGAGTCGCACCCGCCGGCTGGGAGACTGACCTAGCGCTTCTGGCTCGAGTCGATCGCCATCTTGGCGACCTTGACCGCGATGCTCCCGCCCGGGACAAGCAGCCCCACCGTATCGGCGCCGATGTCGAACAGCGAGTCGCGCGTGACTGAGCGGGACAGGCGAGCCATCAGCGCCTGGCTGTTGCGCATCTCGCCGGTCACCGCGTCGAGCTCGACCACGCCCTTCTTGTCCTTTACCTTCCAGTGGAATTCGAAGGCCCACCACGGGCGGAAGTAGAGGTCGATCTGCTCGAAGGTGATCGACTCCTCGTGGACGGTGTCGGCCTGCAGCGGCTTGAGCATGCCGGTCAGCAGCTGGCGGACCACGAACGAGGCGCGCTGCTCTGGCGGCCGAACGATGTCGGCTTCCGAGGCGAGGGCCTCGAGGTCCGTGACTTCATGCTTCGTGCTGCCGATGATGGTCTGGGCGTCGGCGACCGGCGCCCCGGAGACCCCGTCCAGGAAGAGGGCCTGGCGATACTCCTCGCGGCTGTGCTCAACGGTGCTGACCACGAAGTTCCCGGCGGTGACCTTGTGCTCCTCCCCGTGGACCGATACCGCCTGGACCTGGGCGCCGCTGGCCGGAACCATGTAGTCATGCGATCGGTCGTATACGTAGAGCGCGCTGCAGCCCACGTGCCAGAACGGCTCCAGGCGGCGCTGGCTGTCGATCAGCTCGATGTCGTCGGCCTTCGGTCGCGAGAAGAGGCTTTCCAGGCCGCCGCCGAATGCGCCCGTGCGGCGGTCCATGGCCCGCTGCCGGATCTCGTCCGGGGTCAGTCGGTCGTCGAGCCGATAGATGTGCTGGTCCGCGAGCTGGATGTCCATTTGCCGATGCCGACCTCTCCTCGTGTCGTGAGCTCGGGCGGCTCACGTTCTGACATGCGCGATGCGCGGGGTTAGGTGTGCATGTTAGGAACGCATTGGCGATTCGGCTAGACCCAAGGCGACCGAAGTTCGCGGGGCGCTCATGCGGGCGCCAACTCTATCGGATCGCCTCCATCCTGAAGGCCGGGTGGTCGGCTGCGTCCGGGAGCTGGCCGTAGTCCCGCCTGAACGGCCGGGGCGTCCTGGCGGTGAATGTCGCGATGACCCGGTCGCGCTCGTCGCCGTCAACCTCGATCGCGGTGAATGCCTGCGTGCGACCCTTGCGGCGCAGCTCGCCGCGACCCGCCGCTCGAAGGTTGCGAGCCCAGTCCGTGACCCCACCAAACGACAAGAGATACCAGGTCCCGTCGACCTCGACCGGGCTGAGCGTGACTTGGAGT
>JALYNS010000355.1 GCA_030773035.1 Chloroflexota bacterium | reverse complement strand
CAACAGCCGTGTGTCGACCGCGTCGAGGGCGGCGTGCTCATGCTCCGCGGCGAACGCCTCGAGGCGGCTGATCTCCCCGGGGGCCGAGAGGCGCATCGGCTCGTCGGCTGCCAGGTAGGGGAGGTTGATGCGAACATTGAGGAGGGCGCCGCGCAGCGCGGCAGCCGCCAGCTGAGCGGCAACCCCGGCATCGCTCACCGCGTTGCGGTTGCCGATCGGTGCGATGCGCTCAGCCAGCTCGAGCACCTCACTCGCCACGACCGCTGTCCTGAGTGGCACGCGCGCCGCGTCAACCATGGCGCCGCGCAGAGCCGTGGCACGGGCCTCGCGCTCTGGCTCGGACTCCTTCGGCAGGCGGCGCGCGCTCACCACGGCGTCATACGCGACCGCGTCCTCCTCAGCCAGCTCCAGCAGCAGATCCTTGCGTGCGCGCGCGGCTGTCCGCAGGTCGGCGACGGTCGCATCGTGCTCGGCATACTCGGGCCTCCCGATCGTCAGCTCCGCCACCATCACCACCAGGCCGGCGCCCATGGCGCCCGCCAGCGCGGCCGCGCTGCCGCCACCGGGCACCGGGTCGCTGCTCGCCAGGCGATCCAGGAGAGCGTTGAGCGTGAGATCGGAGAGTCGGGGTGAATCGCTCATCGGCGAGCAGTCTCGTGCGGGTTCGAGCCCCGCGCGGCGGCTGCGGGGGAGCCTCGTGCCCGATTGTACGGGCTAGACTCCGAGCCGCATGAAATCAAGTGGCTGGCGGATCGCGCTGATCACCACCGTCCCGCCGGTGGCGGCGGCCCTGGTTCCGGTCTTGCGCCAGCTCGGCCACGACCCGGTGGCGATCGTCAGCGCCCGCCGCCGTCAGCCGGCACCCCCCGGTCGGGCGCCGATGGGCGACGAGACTGCGCCTGAGGGCCTGGACGTGCTGCTGGCCCACGACAAGTGGGCGGTCGAGCCGCTGCTGCGCTCCAGCCGACCCGACCTCGCCCTCTGTTGGGGCTTCCCGTGGCGCATTCCGCAGGCTGCCCTCGACGTGCCGCCGCTTGGCTCGGTGAACTGTCACCCGGCACTCCTGCCGCGCCATCGCGGACCAATTCCGATGGCCTGGGCCTTCCGCGACGGCGACGGGCAGTTCGGCGTGACCTGGCACCGCATGGATGCCAACCTCGATACCGGCGCGATCCTGGCCCAGGCGCCCGTCCCCATGCTCGATGACGACTTCAACATCGAGGTGGTCGGGCCACGGTTGGGGGGCATCGCCATCGGCCTGTTGCCGACGGTGCTGGCACGCCTGGCGGCCGGCGATCCGGGCGACCCGCAGCCGAGCGAGGGGGTCACCTGGGCGGGCCACTTCGGCGACGACTACGCGACCGTCGACTGGTCCCAACCGGCGCGTCGCATCCACGACCAGGTGCGGGCCTGGGCATTCACCTTCGAGCTGTCGCCGGTGGTCGGCCCGGTCGCCGAGCTGGATGGCAACCGCATTCGCCTGGTCCGCACCTCCCTCACCGATCCCGGTGGGGATGCGCAGCGGGTCGAAGCCGGCGACGGGCCGCTGTGGGTCGTCGAGGCCGAGCCGCTCGGCTGAGGCTCGGCTAGGCCGCCTCGTCGAGGGCTTCCACGAACCAGCGCCGACGCAGCCCGTCGAAGACGAGCGATGCCTGGCCGCCATCGGTCTCGACCAGGTAGGTGATGCGCGGCCCCCGGTCCGCGGGGTAGGCGGCCGTCTCGTCACGGATCGCCTCGAGCCCGGTGACGGTCAGTTGCCTTCTGCCAACACGAACCGTCGACGGACGCGCCCTACGTCGATCCCAGTGCACGCGTGCCTCGGTCGGCGTGATCTTGGTGAGTGCCATTTTTTCCACTGCTCCTTCACGCCGCCTGCGCTGGGCACCGAACAGGCGTTCTAATATGCTGGAGCATACGAACAGGCGTTCGATCTGTCAAGCATCTTCGTCGGTCGGAGCCTCGGGCTTCTCTCCGAAGTCGAAGCGGCGCCGATCCCGATGCCCGATCAGCCGCGCCCGGGTGATCGCCTTCTCGCCGAATCGCTCGCGTACCGCGTCGATCGAGGCGGTGATGCGATCGGTCTTGTCGGGGGTGTCGAAGAGGGTCTGCTGCTGGACATCGGTCAGGTTGATGGCGGTCAGGCCGATGAGCCGCACGGCGCGGTCGCGCACCAGCGTCTTGCGCAGCAGTGCGACGCCGGCGGCGTAGATCGGCTCCGACTCGCGCGTCTGGCGGGGGACCCCCATCTGCCGGGTGAGCGTCTCGAAGCCCTCGTAGCGCAGCTTGAGCTGCACCGCGCCCGCCGCCATGTGGTGGTTGCGCAGGCGGCTGGCAACCGACTCGGCCAGGTCGAGCAGCGTCGCCTCCAGCCGGGCGGGGTCGACCACGTCGCGGTCGAATGTCAGCTCATGACCGATGCTCTTGGGCGCCTGGCTCGGGACCACCGGGGAGGGATCGATGCCCCGTGCACGCAGCGCCAGGTCATGCCCGTGGCTGCCGAAGCGGCGTCGCAGCGTGCCATCGGGGAGGGCTGCGAGCTGCCCGATCGTCGTGACCCCGTAGTCGGCCAGCGCCTGTCGTGACTGTGGCCCGACCCCCCACAGCCGGCCGACCGGGAGCGGGGCGAGGAAGGCCGCCTCCTCGCCGGGCGGGACGATGACCAGGGCATCGGGCTTGCGCAGGTCCGACGCGACCTTGGCGCACAGCTTGTTCGTCGCCACGCCCACGCTGACCACCAGGCCGACCTCGTCGAGGACGCGCTGCTTGATGCGTCGCGCGATCGTCTCACCCTCGCCGAACGCCTCCCGGCTGGCGGTCACGTCGAGGAATGCCTCGTCC
>JALYNS010000354.1 GCA_030773035.1 Chloroflexota bacterium | reverse complement strand
GAGCAGCCCTGCGGCCACGGCGGCCCACCCGAGCCCGGCAATCCATCGCCATCGCATCGCTGGTCTCCCTCTTTCGTCAGTCGTGCGCGGTGGGCGGACGGAGGTCGGCGAAGCCGGCCGCGCGCTGGTAGGCATCGGCCACGCGCAGGACCGTCGCCTCGTCGAATGCACGCCCGATCACCTGCAGGCCCACCGGCAGCCCATCGGACAGTCCGCATGGGACCGATATGCCCGGCAGCCCGGCGATATTCACCGGCAGCGTGCACGCGTCGTTGAGGTACATCAGCAGCGGGTCATCGGTCTTGGCGCCGATCTTGAAGGCGACGCTCGGCGAGGTCGGGGCGAGCAGGGCATCAACGGTCGACAGCACGGCGTCGAACTCGGCCTTGATCAGGGTGCGCACCTGCTGGGCCTTGAGGTAGTAGGCGTCGTAGTAGCCGGCCGACAGGGCATAGGTGCCCAGGATGATGCGGCGCTTGACCTCCGCGCCAAACCCCGCTCCCCGCGTGCGCACGTAGTTCTCCATCAGGTCATCGCTGCCCGCGGACAGGCCGTAGCGCACGCCGTCGTATCGGGCCAGGTTGGCGCTCGCCTCGGCCGGGGTGATGATGTAGTAGGTCGCCAGGCCGTGATCGGTGGAGGGCAGCGAGACCTCGACGATCTCCGCGCCCAACCCCTCCATGACACCGATGGCGCCGCGCACCGCCCGCTCGACCCCCGGCTCCATGCCCGCCACGAAGTACTCGCGCGGCACGCCCAGGCGCAGGCCCCGCACGTCGCCGGTGAGGGCCGCGGCGTAGTCGGGCACCGGGACGTCGACGCTGGTCGAGTCACGCGGATCGTGGCCGGCGAGCGCCTGGAGCACGGTCGCGGCATCCTCGACCGAGCGCACGAGCGGGCCGCACTGGTCCAGCGAGCTGGCGAAGGCCACCATCCCGTATCGGCTCACCCGTCCGTAGGTCGGCTTCATGCCCACGATCCCGGAGAGCGAGGCAGGCTGCCGGATGCTGCCGCCGGTATCGGTCCCGGTGGCGAAGAAGGCCTGGCCCGATGCCACCGCCGCGGCCGATCCGCCGCTGCTGCCGCCCGGAACCGTGGTGGGGTCCCACGGGTTGTGGACCGGGCCGTAGGCGCTGTTCTCGTTGCTCGAGCCCATCGCGAACTCGTCGAGGTTGGTCTTGCCGAGCAGGACGGCGCCGGCGGTGGTCAGCCGCTCCTCCGCGTCCGACGCGTAGGCACCGCGATACCCCTCCAGGATGCGCGAGCCGGCCGTGGTGGGGAGGCCACCGTTCGGCTGCCCGTCGTCGTCGAGGGCGCGCGTCACGAAGATGTCCTTGAGGGCGTACGGGATGCCGAGCAGGGGCTTGTCCGCTCCCTCGCCGATGGCCAGCGCCCGGTCCGCGGCATCGGCTGCCGCCAGCGCGCGCTCCTCGCCGATTGCGAGGAACGTGTTCAGCGCCGTGCCATCGCGCGCGATGCGCGCCAGGCAGGCCTGCGTCAGGTCGCGCGAGCTGACCTCGCGGCGTCGGAGGAGGGCCCTGACATCGCTGATGGGGCGATCGGCGAGGGGGAGTAGGTCGAGCATCTGCCCTAGCGCCCCTCCTCCAGCACGACCGGGACGCGCAGCAGGCCCCCCTCGCGCATGGGCGCCTCCGCCAGCGCCGCCTCGCGGCTCGTGGGCGGTCGAGCCACGTCCTCGCGCATGACGTTCTCGAGGGCGATCACCTGGGCCGTGGGTCCGACCGAGCTCGTGTCGACCTCGGACAGCTTGCCGACCGCCTCCAGGATCCGGCTGAGCTGCGGGACGAGGCGCTCGATCTCGTCCTCGGTCAGGCCCAGGCGGGCCAGGGCGGCGACGTGCTCCACGTCGGATCGGCTGATCATGACCCGATCATAGTCGCGCTCACGCGGGCGGAGTTGTGCGGCTGTGCGGCTGTGCAGCACAACCAACCTCCGACAGCACGGGCCGCCCTGGTCCGACGCCCGCGCCCCACAATGGCGCTCATGTCGGATGACCCGAAGGCCGTGGCGATCCCGATTCCGGGCGGGCAGATCGAGGCGCTCCTGCTGCCGGGCGGGCCAGGACGACCCTTGCTCGTGCTGGGCGGAGTCGAGACCGGCCTGAGGCCGATGGCGGGGTCGGAAGCCGCTCACATCCGCCGATGGGAGCGCCGCACGGCCCATCGGCCGGTGGTGGTGATGGCGCGGCCCCTGCCGGATGCGGGAGTCGACGCGCAACAGATGATGCACCCGCGCGCCATGGCCGCAGCCATCGCCCGGGGCGTGCGGGCCCTGCGGGACGTGACGCCGCCGCTGGCAGTCGAGGCCGAGTCGGGCGGCGGGCGCATCTCGCTCTGGCTGACCGTCGACCACCCGGACCTGGTGGCGCGCCTCGTCCTCTCATCGGTCGCTTCGGAGACCCCGTCAGACTCGGCCATGACCGCGCGGATGGCCCAGTGGCTGGACCTCGCCGAGCGTGGGGAATGGGCCGATTTCTTTGCGCACCTGGCGCTCCAGCTCAAGCCCGCGGGGAGTGTGCACGGCGAGGCCATCCCGGTGGCGCCGGGGTTCCAGCCACGCCCCTCCACCCCGGAGCGGTTCATCGGTGAGCTGCGCGCGACCCTCGACCCCACTTCGTTCGTGACCGATCGGCTTGGGGAGATCCGCGTCCCCACCCTGGTGCTTGCGGGCGGCCAGGACCAGGTCGTACCGCTCGCATCAACCCAGATGGTTGCCCAGCGCATCCCCGGCGCCCGATTCGAGGTCGACCCGGAGAGCGGGCACACCGTCCGCACCTCGTTCCGCGGCTACGACGAGATCGTGGAGCCGTTCCTGGCCGAGGGCGACTGAGGACGAATCGCGGCCAGGAGCAGCACAGCTCCCGCCACGGCCACGCCGGCGCTGACCAGGAACGAGGCGCCGTAGCCCCAGCTGGCCACCACCGCACCCGCCGTCACCGGGCCAAGGCCGAACGCGATGTCCAGGAAGGCGGTGTACGTGCCCAGCACCGCGCCCCGCTCCGAGGCCGGGACCGATTCGACGACCAGCAGGCTGAGCGCCGGGAAGCTGAAGGCGACCCCCAGGGCGAACAGGATCGTGCCCGCCATCAGCCCAACCGGGTCGGCCCACAGGCCGATGAGCGCCAGCCCCGCGGCCCCGACCAGCAGCGAAAGGGTGGTGAGCAGGCGCGCACCGATCCGGTCCGGCAGCTTGGCGCCGACCACCCGCAGGCCGATGACCACCGCCGCGTAGACGCTGAGGTAGGGGGCGGCACCGTCCAGGCCCAGGTCCAGGGCGTATAGCGACACGAAGGCGAAGTAGCCGGCCATGCCCCAGCAGCCGGCCAGCAGCACCAGCCCGGGCAGCACCCCACGCGGATGGAGCAGGCGGCCGCCCGATCCGTCCCCGACCTCCGTTCCGCGCGTGTCCGGGATGCCGAGCGCCAGCAGCCCGGACAGGACGGCGATGCCGGCGGCCGCCAGCCAGACGGCGTTGTAGTCGAATGCGGCCAGGATGGACTCGCCGATGGGCGGGCCAACGCCGATCCCGACGTACAGCGCCAGGCTGAAGAGACTGATCGCCTCGCCGCGCCGCTCCTCCGGGGCCAGATCCGCGGCGGCGGCGAACGCGGCCACGAAGACGAAGGCCTCGGCGGCACCCATCAGCAGTCGTGCCCCGATGAAGATCGGCAGGCTGACGGAGACGACGTGCAGCAGGAGTGAGGCGGTGAGGAGCGCCGAGCCCACAAGCATCATCGGCCGGCGGCCGTATCGGTCCGACAGGCCTCCTGTCCACGGGCGAAGGATCAGCGCGGTGACGCTGAACGCCCCGATCGACAGGCCGACTCCCACCGAGTCGGCGCCCAGCGGCCCGGCTGCGAAGCGCGGGGAGACCGGCAGGGTCAGCCCATCGGCCACGAAGTAGGCCAGCGTGGCGGCCGACAGGATCGCGAAGGCGGGCGTGAAGAGCCGCGTCGGCGATGCCCGCGGCGGGCTCACTCCCCGGTCCCGGCCAGAAGCCGCCGGAACGCCTCCTCGTCGAGCACCGTCACGCCCAGCTTCTCGGCCTTGGCCAGCTTGCTGCCCGCCTTCTCGCCAGCGACCAGGTAGTCCGTCTTGGCGCTGACCGATCCTGCCGCGTGGCCCCCGGCGGCGCGGATCGCCTCTTCCGCCTCCTCCCGGCTGAAGCCCGGCAGGGTGCCGGTCACCACCAGCGTCTTGCCAGCCAGCGGTCCCTCCTTTGCCGTGACCGCCGCGCCGGGCGCCGGTGCCTCGGCCACGACGCCGGCGTCGAGCAGGGCATGGAGCGTGTCGCGGGTGTGCTCGTCGGCGAAATAGCCCGCAATTCCCTCTGCCACGACCGCCCCGACTCCGAATACGGCCGTCAGCTCCTCCGCGCTGGCCCCGCGCAGCCGGTCCGCCACCCGCCGCGTCCAGGCCGCCTCGTCCTCTCCCTCGGCACGCGGGATTTCTCGGACCAGCCACGCGGCAAGGTCGATCGCCGTCTGCTCCCCGACGTGGCGGATGCCGAGCGCGTTCAGGATGCGCGGCAGAGGCCGGCGGCGAGCGGCCTGGATCGACGCGTGCAGGTTCTCGGCGGACTTGCGGGCGTATCGGTCCAGGCCCTCGAGCGTCTCGACGTCGAGCCGGAAGAGGTCGGCCGGCTCGCGCAGCAGGTCACGCTCGGCGAGCTGGTTGACGACCGCGTAGCCGGCCCCTTCGATGTCCATCCCGCCTCGCCCGGTGAAGTGCAGCAGCGCCCCGATGCGCTGTGCCGGGCACCACGGGTTCGGGCAGCGCCACGCGACCTCGCCCTCGTCACGCACCGCGGGCGTGTCGCAGGCCGGACAGCGGGCCGGCATCTCCCACATCGTCTCGCTGCCGTCGCGGGCGTCCACCACCGCGCTCACCACCTCGGGGATCACGTCGCCGGCCCGCTGCAGCACGATCGTGTCGCCGACGCGGAGGTCCTTGCGCCTGATCTCGTCGATGTTGTGGAGCGTGGCGCTGCGCACGGTGGTGCCGCCCACGAAGACCGGCGTCAGCCGCGCCACCGGGGTCAATGTCCCGATCCGCCCGACCTGCACCTCGATCCCCTCCAGCTTGGTGGTGACCTGCTGGGCGGGGAACTTGTAGGCGGTCGCCCAGCGCGGCGCGCGGGCCACGAAGCCGAGCTTCTGCTGCTGCTCCACGCTGTCGACTTTGATCACGATCCCATCGGTCTCGTAGTCCAGGTCCTTGCGGGCGTCGGCCCATTCCTCCACGAAGCCGATGACGTCCTCGATCCCCTCCACCCGCCGCGAGTTGGGATTGACCGGAAAGCCAAGGCTCCGGATGAGCTCGATGCTCTCGCCGTGGGTCGCCAGCCCCGGCACGCCCACCACCTGGTAGCACCAGACCGATAGCCTTCGTCCAGCGGTCACCGCGGGGTCCTTCTGCCGCACCGTGCCGGCGGCCGTATTGCGGGCATTGGCGTAGAGCGGCTTCCCGTCCTTTTCCAGCTGCTCGTTGAGCGCCGCGAAGGCGCCGCGTGGCATGAAGACCTCGCCGCGCACCTCGAGCCCCTCGCCGGGCGGGTCTTCCCTCAGTCGAAGCGGGATGGCCCGCAAGGTGCGCAGATTGGGGGTCACGTCCTCGCCGGTGGACCCGTCTCCGCGCGTGGCCCCGCGGACGAAGCTGCGCCCGTCGTAGCGCAGGCTGATCGCCAGTCCGTCGATCTTCAGCTCGCAGACGTAGGCTACGCCGGGGTTTCCCTCTCCCAGCCCCAGCCCCTTGCGCACGCGCGCGTCGAACTCGCGCAGCTCGTCGTGGCCGAAGGCGTTGCCCAGCGAGAGCATCGGTGTTGCGTGGCGGACCTCGGCAAAGAGCGACGACGGCACTCCCCCGACGCGCTGCGTTGGCGAGTCGGGCGTCGCCAGCTCGGGGTGTGCGGCCTCCAGCTCGGTCAGCTCACGCAGCAGGCGGTCGTACTCGGCGTCCTCGATGGTCGGGTCGTCGAGGACGTGGTAGCGGTAGTTGGCGTCGTCCAGGGCCGCGCGCAGCTCGGTCGCGCGGGCGGTCGGGTCAGTCGGCATCGGCCTCGTCGTCGGTATCGGCCTCGTCGTCGGCGTCGGCCTCGTCGTCGGCATCGGCCTCGTCGTCGGTATCGGCTGCGGCGGAGCCGTCGAACCAGGCGCGGATGTCGAGGGTGTGCTCGCGGTAGTGATCAGCGCCGTCGTCGGCGACGATCTGTTCGAGCGTGTCGCCATCCGCGTCGCACTCACCGAGCGAGTCGCTGTCGACCGTCGCCAGCCGGATCGCGAACTGCTCGTACGCGTCCTGCTCGCGCTTGGCGGCAGTGGCGTAATCGGTCTCCGCGGAGACCCGAGCCACGACTGCGTTGCGGTCGTCGACCGACAGCTCGTCCTTGCCGAACGCGGCCAGCTCGCCCTGCTCGGCACGGTGCAACGCCTCGGCCGCGTGCCCGGCCCAGTAGCCGACGTGTGCCAGCAGCTCGCGCGCCGACCACTCGCCCACCAGCCCTGGCGTGGTGCGCAGAGCGGGGTCGATGTCGCCGATGGCGGCCAGGAACTCGTCGCGCGAGGCTATGAGGCCGTCCAGCAGGGCCTGGACGTGAGGTTCGGGGTCGGCCATGGGCCGATTCTAGTGGCTCACGGCTGCCGTCCGACCGTGGCCTAGTCACGGGAGTGCTACATCGGCACCTAAGAGGTGGATAGGGCATTCCTTTAGCACCGCCCATGCTTGGGCGACGCGCGAGTGAGCTACATCGGGCCCCCCAAGTGTCCACGTAGCAGCGCGGTGACTAGCCTGGGGCGCTAGGAGCGGCGATCACTTCCGCTCCAGGCCGGCGTACGCCGCGATCAGCTCCTTGACCCCCTGGCCCGGGAAGGTGACCGTGACCCACTCATCGCCCTTCTCGAGGCGGCTCGAGACCACGATCCCCTCCCCGAAGCGGCGGTGCAGGACCTTGTCGCCAGCGTGCCAGGTCACCTCGCCCGGCGCGGCGGTGGCCACGGCCTCCGGCGCCACGAATGCCCCGCTCCCCAAATCGAGTTCCGCGCCCGTCTCGTAGCGAGCCTGCGCCACGCGCTCCTTGGCGGCATCCAGCTCCCGCCCGATCGCCACCGGCGCCGACATGTCCGGCAGGTTGACCGGGCGCAGGTTATCCCCCACCCGCGACCGCGGCGAGCGGTAGCCGCCGGGCAGCCACTCGTCGTCATCGGTGCCGCGCCGGGCCCATCCGCCCTGGGCGCCCCACGCGCGGCGGAAGGGCGTGCCGGCGTCGTGATCGGCCTCCAACAGCTCCTCCGGCAGCTCCGCCAGGAAGCGCGAAGGCTCGCTGGCTGCGCCGACGCCCCAGGTCGATCGATGGTTGGCGTGGACGAGATAGAGCCGATCCTTGGCCCGCGTCATGCCGACGTACGCCAGCCGCCGCTCCTCCTCCAGCTCGCGGTCGTCCTCGAGCGCGCGACGATGCGGCAGGAGCCCCTCCTCCATGCCGACGATGAAGCCGACCGGGAACTCCAGCCCCTTGGCGGCATGCAGGGTGATCAGCGTGACCCGGTCCGGCCGATCCTCCAGCTCGTCCTGGTCGCTGACCAGCGCCACCTCCTCCAGGAGGCGCTCGAGCCCCTCGGGGATGGCCAGCTCGTCGAACTCGGCGGCGTGGTTGCGCAGCTCGAGCAGGTTCGTCCAGCGCTCCTCGCCTTCATCGGTCCCGTCCTTGAGCCGTTCGCGCAGGCCAGCACGCTCGTAGACCGCGTCGAAGAGCGCAGAAGGGGGCTCGGCGGCGGCAATTGCCGCGAACCCGCGCACCAGGTCTGCGAAGCCGGCAAGCGCCGTGCGGGCGCGCGGCGCCAGGTTCGGATTCTCACCTGCTCGCTCGATCGCGTCCCAGAGCGTGCCTCCCCGGGCCTCTGCCGAGGCGCGCAGCTCCTCCATCGTCTTCTCGCCGATCCCCCGCGCCGGTACGTTGACGACCCGCTCCAGCGCCACGCGGTCGGAGGTGTTGCGCGACAGGCGCACGTAGCCGAGCGCGTCCTTCACCTCGCGCCGCTCGTAGAAGCGGGTGCCGCCGACCAGCTGGTACGGGATCCCGAAGCGCACGAACGCCTCCTCCAGCACACGGCTCTGGGCGTTGATGCGGTAGGTGATCGCGATCTCACCGTAGCGCAGGGAGCCGTCCTCGTCATCGGCGCGCTGGGTCAGGATCGTGGAGAGCGACCCGCGCCCTCCCTTGCCGGTCAGGCGCTCGATCTGCCGCGCGACGAATTCGGCCTCCTCGTACTCGTTGTAGGCGTCGAACAGGGTGATCTGCGTGCCGCTGCCGCGATCGGTCCACAGCTTCTTGTCCTTGCGCCCGGCGTTGCGGCTGACCACGGCGTGCGC
>JALYNS010000353.1 GCA_030773035.1 Chloroflexota bacterium | reverse complement strand
CTGCTGCCCGAGGCGGTCAGGCCACCGCTGGCGGTGAAGGTCCAGTTGCGGGTGGTGCGCAGGCTGGCGGTGATGGTCAGCGTGCTGGCCGGATTGTTGATGTTGACCGGCAGGAGGTCAGTGGCTCCACCCGCAGTGCCGCTCCAGGTCTGCGGCGTGGTGCCGTTGATGAGCAGAATGGTGGTCCCGCCTGCGAAGCCAGCCTGGGTGTCAATGCTGCCCTGAGCGGCAATCGTCCCCGTATTCACCGTACCCCCCGCCAGGGTCAGCGTCCCAGCTACCGTCATCGTGTTGGCGGCGCTGAAGGTCTTGGTGCCGGAGGCGAACTGCACATTGTTGAAGGTCGCCGCCCCGCCCAGGTTCAAGGTCACGTTGCTGGTCGAGAAGATGACGGTGCCGCTGTTGTGGGTGAAGACACCCGCCGCAAGGGTGAGCGCCCCGGTCAAGGTCATGGTTCCGGATGTGCTGGTGAAAGCGCCGCCGGCCGCCACCGTGAGCGCGCCGTTGAGGGAGATGGTGGAGGTGCCACCGTTGAAGGTGCCACCCGCGTTCACGGTTGTGGTGCCGGTGACGGTGATCGTGGAGGCTCCCCCGGCAAAGGTCCCGGCCGACTGAGTGTATGACGTCGTGATGTCCAGGGGCTGGCCGGCGGCCTGGGTGATAGTGCCGGTGTAGCCTGCGTTCACCTGGAAGATGGCGACCGTGACCGCCATGTCAATTGTGGCGCTCGTGGTGCTGGTGCCGTTGAAGGTGACCGTGTCCCCCGCGATCGGCACCGTGTCAGCCGTCCAGTTGGCCGCTGTGGACCACAGGCCATCGCCGCCTCCGCCGTCCCAGGTCCGGGTGGCGCCCTGAACATTCGGCGCGGACGCGAGGGAGGCGGCGAGGACAGCACACCCGATCAGGATCGGCAGGATCGCGCGAAGGGCTCCGCGAGACTGGTCCCAGCGTTGCGGCACGACGCCGGGACGCGCCGAGGGTGATTCGTGCGTGAGTTGGCTCCGCTCGGCTCCATGACCCCCATCGGCCACCGGACACACGTCGCCGGTACCCTCGGCGAAGCGGCCTACCCGGACCATATCAGACCTCGAGCCCGTGGCGCGGCCCCATTTGTCATACACCGACTAGGCCGATCGTCAGCGTCATTGCATCAGGCCTCCGATCGCGTGCCTCGCCGCCGTATGCTCGACAATGGCGGCCATGTCCGACACCGCGATCGCCGATCTCCTGAGCAGCGAGGGGTTTCGCTCGACCGCGGCCGTGGCGACGGCCCGGCGCGCCCTGGAGAGCGCCGGCCTGACTCGCCCGGGCAAGTCACGCATTTCGGACGAGAAGCTGGACCGTGCTCGCGACGCGATCGGTCGGCTCCTGGTCCGGCATTGCTCGAGCCCAGCGTGCATGGCGCAGATGGCTGAGGATGGTCGCGAGCCGGTCGAGGTGGAGCGCGCCCGCTGCTCAGTCTGCTCCGGCTCGAACAACACGCGTGCGCTGCGACGGATGGCATCCGCGTGCGCCGGGGCGGGCGTGCGGCGCGTGCTGGTGGTCGGGGGCCGCCCGCCGATGTACGCCGAGCTGGAGCGGACGCTCGGGCGCGACCTCCAGCTGCGCTTCGTGGACGGAACCAACAACCTGCCAAACGGGGCCGATGCGCTGCGCGACTGCGCCTGGGCCGACCTGCTGGTGATCTGGGCGCCGACCCCCCTGCCCCACAAGGTGAGCAGCCTCTACCGTTCCGAGGTGTGCGGGGTGAGCCATCGGGTGACGGTGCATCGGCGCGGGCTTGAGGCACTGGCAGCCGAGGTGGTCCAGCACCTCTCGTGACGACCGGATATCACCCCACGCCGCGGATCGTCGCCGCGCTCCTCGTGCTGGCCGTCGTCGGCGCCGCGTGCGACCCGACAACGATCCGGCCGACCCCCACGCCGCAGCCCTCGGCCACCTCGAGGGCCAGCCAGACCCTCGCACCAACTCCGGACAATGAGTCACCCGACGTCGTGACCCGAGATCCCCAGCCAGATGGGGTGCTGCCGACGAACGGTGTCGTGCGCGTCACCTTCAGCGAGCCGGTACGGGGGGTCGACCTGGCGAGCTTCCAGCTCAGCGATGGAGCCGGCGCGGTCCTGGCCGCGACCATCAGCCTGGGCGCGGGAGGGCGCACCGCGGTCCTGGCCCCGCGCGATGGGCTGACCATCGCCTCCGCCTACACGGTCACGCTCACCGCGGCCGTGCGCGACGAGGCCGGTAATCCGCTGCCGCGCACGAGTTGGGCACTCAGCAGCGACGGTCACGTCGAGTTCGCTGCCGGCACGTACAACGGATACCGCTTCGGTCCAACCACGGCCGACCTCACCGGGTTCAAGCGCGCCGCACTGGGCCAGACGTCGAGCGCCAGCGCCACGGAGTACCGGGTCATGGACGGCAACGGTTACCTGATGATCGACGCCGGCATCTGGGCTGGCTACTGGGTCCCGGGAACCGCGACCGGAGCCGCCGTGGACGACCGGGCGGCGCCGATCCCACCGCTTCCGAAATGCGCCTATCTGGACCTCCCTGCCACCCGGACCTCCTACGCGGACTGGGGCACCACGGTGCTGGATACCGTCTTCCTCCTCCCCCGCGGCTACGCGCCACGGGACCTGGTCAATACCTTGACGGCGGGGTTGAACGGCGGTCACCTCATCCGCTCGATCGGCGTTGAGGACCTGTCCGCCATGGTGGCGGCGGCAACGGCCGATGGTGCCAGCCTGGCCGTGCAGTCGGCCTATCGGTCGTATGCAGGGCAAGTGCTCACGTTCAACAACTGGGTGAGCCAGGTCGGCTACCAGGAGGCCCTGCAGACGTCCGCGCGACCCGGACACTCGGAGCACCAGCTCGGCACGGCGATCGATTTCCGAACGGTCGGCGGCGCTTCGCCGTGGACCTACTCCGACTGGGCGACGACGAAGGAGGGGGCCTGGCTGGCCGCGCACGCCTGGAGGTTCGGCTGGGTGATGAGCTACCCCAAGGGCACGAGCGCGGTGAGCTGCTACCGCTACGAGCCGTGGCATTACCGCTACGTGGGCCGCGAGCGGGCGGCCGCCATGCACACGGCGGGCGTCACGCCCAGGGAATGGCTCTGGTCAGAGGGCGACGGCGTGCGCTAGCGGCCGTCCGCTCAGCCGATCGCCCCAGCCGCTCGGAGGGCCGCGATCTCCTCGGGGGCGAACCCGACCAGCTGAAGGATCTCGTCGGTCGCGCCTCCCAGGCGTGGCGGGGCAAATCGCAGTGGCAGCCGCTCCCCGTCGACCCGGATGGGGTCCGGCGCGACGCGCATCCCCTCGCCGCTCTGGGTCCAGGCGCCGTCCTGCGCAGACTCCACCGCGGCCAGCGCCTCGCTGACCGTGTTGACCGGCCCGGCCGGCACATCCGCGGCAGTGAGGGCGCTCACCAGCTCGTCGCGCCCGCGCTCGGCGATCCGTGCCGCCAGCAGCGGAACCAGCTCCTCGCGGCGGGCCAGCCGATCCGTGTTCGTGGCGAAGCGCGCATCCGAGGGCAGCCCGAGCACGGAGAAGAGCCGCTCGAACTGGGCGTCATTGCCGACCGCCACGACCAGGTGCCCGTCGCTCGCCGCGAAGACCTGGTACGGGACGATGTCGGGGTGCCCGGTCCCCCAGCGCCGCGGCTCCTCGCCGGTCGCCAGGTGGTGGCCGAGCACGTTGGTCAGGCTCGTCACGCCGGCCTCGATGAGGCTGACCGATACGTGCGTCGGGCCGGGACGGCCCCGCTCCCGCGCGAGGAGGCCCGCCAGCGCCCCGATCGCCGCCTGCAGCCCGGCCGTCAGGTCGAGCAGCGCCACGCCGACCTTCATCGGGACGCCATCGGGCTCGCCGGTGACCGACATCAGGCCGCTGACGGCCTGCGCCACCAGGTCGTAGGCCGGGCGCTCCGCCGCCTGGCCAGTGCCCGGGAAGCCGCCCAGGGTCGACACCACCAGGTGCGGGAACTGCGTGCGCAGCCGGTCGGCGTCGAGGCCGAGTCTTGCCGCGACCGTAGGCTGATAGTTGTGCAGGAGGAGGTCGGCGTGGGCCGCCAGGCGGTCGAGCACGGCGCGGCCGCCATCGGTCTTGAGGTTGACGACCAGGCTGCGCTTGTTGCGGTTGACCGATGCGAAGTACGCGCTGCGGCGATCCGCCGGATCGCCCCAGTAGGGGGGACCCCAGCCGCGCGTCTCGTCGCCGCCAGGCGGCTCCACCTTCCAAACTTCGGCGCCCAGGTCCCCCAGCAGCATGCTGGCGATCGGTCCGGCATAGACGCGCGAGCAGTCCAGGACGCGGATGCCGGCGAGGGGCAGGGAGGATTCCATCGGGCGGCAAGCCTAGCCCGAACGAGGAACCTCCCGTGCCCGTACCGTGTAGGCGACAGCAGGCAGGAGGGGACCATGAAGGTCGGGGTGGTGATGCCGATCGGCCACGACGAGGTGACCGGTCGCGTGCCCGGCTGGGCGGAGATCCGCGCCGCGGCGCATGCTGCCGAGGCGGCCGCCCTCGACTCGATCTGGGTCTACGACCATCTCCTCTTCCGCTTCGGTGACGATCCGACGACCGGAATCCACGAAGCCTGGACGATCCTTGCCGCGCTGGCCGCCGAGACGACGAGCCCCGATCTCGGGGTGCTGGTACTGGCGATGCCGTTCCGCAACCCGGCGCTGCTGGCCAAGATGGCGACCACGCTCGACGAGGTGAGCGGCGGGCGTCTGATCCTGGGGGTCGGCTGCGGCTGGCACGAGCCTGAATTCGACGCCTTCGGCTATCCGTTCGACCATCGGGTCGGCCGCTTCGAGGAGGCGCTCGGCGTCCTCCTGCCCCTTGTGCGCCGGGGCCAGGTCACCTTCCAGGGCCGATGGCACAGCGCCGTCGACGCGCAGATCGTCCCGCGCTCACCGCGGCCGGAGGGCCACCTGATCCCCATCCTGATCGCCGGCAAGAAACCCCGCATGCTGCGCCTGGTCGCCCGTCACGCCGATGCGTGGAACACGGCCTGGATCGGTCCCGCCTCGCAGCTCGAGGCGCGGATGGGGCCGCTGCGGGCGGCACTTGCCGCCGAGGGACGCGACCCGGCCACGCTGGAGGTCACGGTCGGGGTCAACGTGGTCCTGCCGGCGTTCAGCGACGTGCCGCGCGAGGTGCCGGCCGACGCGCTGACCGGCGACGCCGCGACCCTGGCCGCCGGCCTGCGCGAGTACGCCGAGCTCGGTGTCGGGACGGTGATCGTCGCGTTGGAGCCCGCCACTCCCGAATCGGTGGCCGAGCTCGGCCGCGCGGCGGCGCTGAGCCGGGGCTAGCCGACCGCGAGGAGGGTGTGGCGCCCGGATCGGCGCCGGAGCCGGGCAAGGGTCGGGCCGACCAACCGCACTCCACACACCGCGCAGCGGGTCCATCGCCCGTCCCGCACCAGCCGAACGGTGTGCTCGGCCACCAGGACGCGCGGCGGGCGGCGCTGGCGTGCCCGCTCACGGAGGGCGTCTCGGTGCTCGCGCCAGGCCACGTCGGCGCCCGGAACGCCAAGGCCTCGCGCGTGGCGGAGCGCACTCGGGTGGCGCCCGCCCTCCCGCTCCAGGGCTGCCGCATCCGGGATGCCGTGGCGGCGGTACAGCTCGAAGGCCGTCGTGAAGAAGGCGGCGTCGTGATGGATGATGCGGCGACGGCGACGGCGCGACCGCGGCCCGAGCCAGTGCGCCAGCTCGTGGAGCAGCGTGAGGCGCTGGTCGAGCTCATCGGTCCCGGCGGTGACCGAGATCGTTCCCGCCTCCACCCGGGTGGCCCCCGAGGAGCTGCTTCGCCTCGTCCGTCGCCACCGGAGGAGCGGCGACGGGACCGCGGCCGCCGTGCAGACCTCCTCGACGAGCCGCTCGGCCCATGCGGGTGCCATCAGCCGCGACTCTCGAGCCGACGAAGGATCTCGCCCAGCTCGCTCAGCCAGGCATCCAGCTTCGCGTCCGCGTAGGTGTAGGCGTCGTAGGTGTAGCCGACCATCGACGACCCGTGGCGAGCCGCGTACTCGGCCGGCGACTCGCTTCGCCACGGGAAGAGGGTCGTGGCACGGGCCTGGCGCTCGGCGTCGGCCGCCGGGCGAGCCTGCCGCGCGAAGCGTTCCTGGTGACGTGCACGCCAGCGCTCGGTCAGCCGCTCGAGGCGTTCGCGCCGGACATCGGTCATGCGCACGAGGGTAGCGATTCCGCGCCTATCGGGCCGCCGCTCCCCCGTCCGCCGTGCCGAGCTCATACAGGCCCAGTCGCGAAACCGCCCGTTGCAGCCAGGCGGGAGCCCACCAGTTGACCCGCCCCATGATCCGCATGAAGGCGGGCACCAGCAACCCGCGGACGATGGTCGCGTCGATCAGCACGGCCAGCGACATGGTCACCCCGAGTGACTTGATGGACGTGATGCTCGACATCCCGAAGGCGGCGAAGACGGCAACCATGATCAGCGCGGCTCCGGTGATGATCCCGCCGGTCAGGCCGATCCCTTCGGCCACGGCGCGTGTGTTGTCACCGGTGGCGAGGTAGCGCTCCCGGATGCGCGAGAGGAGCAGCACCTCGTAATCCATCGACAGGCCGAAGAGGATGGCGAACATGATGATCGGCTGCCACGCGCCGATCGTGTGCGAGGTTTCGAACCCCAGAAGGTTCGACAGGTGTCCGTCCTGGAAGATCCAGACCAGCGCACCGAAGCTGGCGCTGACGCTGATGAGGCTCATCAGCACGGCCTTGAGCGGGAGGAAGACGGATCCGAAGGTAAGGAACAGGACGCCGCCCGTCACGAGCACGACGATCAGGACCGCGGTGGGGACCGATGCGTTGAAGCTGGTCATGAAGTCCGCCGAGCGCGACGGCAGGCCGCCGGTCAGGGCCCCGGCTCCGGGGGGCGGCTCGACCTGGCGGACCGTGCCAACGAGCGCTCGCCCCTCGTCCGAGTCCGGCACGGCGCTCGAGAAGACGCGCACCTTAACGGTGTCCCCGGCCAGCCAGCCGGAAATGTAGTCGGCCAGCGCGGCCCGCGCCGCCTCCGGCCGCTGGTCCGAGGGGAGGGCCAGCAGCAGCGCATAGGCGTCGGCCGTGAGCCCGGGTGGTGGCGTGAGAATGCTCTCGACCTGGGTCACCTTCTCAAGCGCTCCGATGCGCTCCTGATAGGCGGCGAGCTCTGCCTGCCGCGCCGCCGGAAGCGTCCCGCCAAGCTCGGTCCCCGGCCAGGTGACGACGACCGTGATCGGGTCGCTCTCGCCGCCGGGGAACTTATCGTCGATCACCTCGAACCCGATGCGCGCGGGAATCGGCGGCAGGTCACTCAGATTCTGGCCGGTCGAGAGCTGGATCCCCAGGAACGGGGACCCAGCCAGGAGCAGCAGGGCAAGCACCGGCAGGGCGACCAGGACGGGACGACGCATGACCCGCGCCGCGATCCAGGCCCACACCCCCCGACCCTGGCGACGGTCTGCGGCATCGGCGTCATCCTCGATGAGTCGCAGGAAGCGGGGCAGCGGGACGCGCAGCCGGTTGACGCGCGGGCCGAGCAGGGCGAGCAGGGCCGGGAGGACGGTCAGTCCGAAGAGGAGGGTCGAGACGACGGTCACGATCCCGCCCAGCCCCATGCTGCGCAGCGCGGTCGCGTCGAAGACGACCAGCGAGGAAAGGCCGACTGCCACGGCGATCCCCGACACCGCAACCGCCTTGCCGACGCTGCCCATCATCCGCTCGAGGGCGATCTCGACGTCGTGGTGGCGCAGCTCCTCGCGGAAGCGGCTCACCATGAAGAGCGAGTAGTCGATCGCCAGCGCCAGGCCGATCATGGTGGCGATATTGGTGACGAAGATGCTCATCTCGGTGACGCGGGCGAGCAGGCTGATCGCGGCGAAGGCGGTCGGCATCGCGAGGCCGGCGATCAGCAACGGCAGGGCAGCCCCAACCAGCGTGCCAAAGACTGCCAAGAGGATCAGCAACGCGATCGGCAGGCTGATCAATTCGGCCTGCACGAGGTCGGACTCGATCTTGGCGTTGAACTCGTGGTAGACCTGCGGGATGCCGGTCACCCACGTCTCGACGCCGGCAGGTCGCATGACCTCGTCGGCCAGCCGGCCCGCGTCCGTCACTGCCTCCTCGACCCCCTTGTCGAGGTAGACGACCGCCATGGTGGTGGTGCCGTCCTTGCTCAGCAGGGCGGGATAGCCGGTCTGCCCGTAGGTCTGAATCTTCACGACGGCCGGGTCGTCGGCCACCGCGACGAGGCTCGCCTCGACCGTCGCCTGGAACGCGGCCGAGGCTGCGTCGCCGGCGGGGTCCTGGTAGACGACCAGCATGGTCGTTGCCTCGTTCCCGAAGCGGTCCGCGATCAGCGCGGCGGCGCGCTGCTCCTCTGAGCCATCGATCACCCAGCCGCCCTGAATGAGGGTGCCTCCCGAGCTGGCCGCCCAGAGGTTGGAGCCGATCATCAGCGCCAGGCCAACGATCGGCAGGATGCGTCGGAAGCGGTAGTCGAAGCGGCCAACCGCGGCGAAGATGCCGGTCGGGTGAAGCTCGCGAACGTGCTCGTCCGGGGCGGGGGCAACCGGGGGCGGGGTCAAGCGTTCACCTCGGGTCCAAGTCGCTCGGGATTCTGGCAGCCGCAGGGTACAGGCTCGCTATGATCCGCGCGTGAACCGCCCCCCGACGGCCTCGTGACCCGCCTCAACCCGACGGCATGGTGGCGCGGTCTGGGCGGACTGACGCGCTCCGGCAGTGCGATGGAGGGCCTCTCCTGGGCCCTCTACGACTTCGCCAACACGATCTTCTCCTTCGCCATCGTCAGCTTCGCGATGAGCCTGTGGGCGATCCGCTACCTCGGTGAGGCGCAGGGCCAATTCTGGTTCACCCTCGCCGTCAGCGTCTCCGTCCTGCTCAACGCCGCGGTCTCGCCGGTGCTCGGTGCGATGAGCGATCGGACCGGCCGCCGCAAGCCGTATCTCGCGGTCTTCACGGTCCTCGCCATCGCCCCGACCCTGCTCATCGGCTTCGTCGACATCGGCATCGGCCTGCTCTTCTTCGCGATCGCCAACTTCGCCTACCAGGCGGCGCTCATCTACTACGACGCATTGCTGCCGGATGTGGCACGGCCGGAGACGCGGGGACGGCTCTCCGGGGTCGGGGTGGCGCTTGGCTACCTCGGCACGATCGTTTCCGGGCTCCTCTTCAAGTTCACCACCGACACCAACGGGGACTCCACCGCCGCCAGCTTCCTGCTGGTGGGCTCGCTCTTCGCCGTCTTCGCGACGCCGATCTTCCTGCGCGTTCGCGAGCGCCCAAGGCGCGAGCAGCAGTTCCGCATGATCGACGCGCTCCGCTCGTGGAGCCAGCTGCAGACCACCATCGGCCATGCGCGTCAGACCCCCGGCCTGCTGCGCTTCATCGTCGGACGCTTCTTCTATTCGGACCCGGTCAACACCGCGATCGTGGTGATGAGCGCCTTCGCCACCCAGGCGATCGGCTTCACCTCGGCGGAGGCGCTGAACATCCTCCTGCTGCTGACGGTGGTGGCGGTCATCGCCTCCTTCGGATGGGGCTGGCTGACCGACCGGATCGGCCCAAAGCGCACGCTGCTCTGGGTCCTGGTGTCGTGGACCGGCGGGCTGCTGCTGCTCGGGCTGGTGCTCAACAAGGTCACCTTCCTGCTGGCGGGTGCCGTCCTGGGCTCGGGGCTTGGCGGCGTGGCCGTCACCGATCGGCTCCTGCTGCTCCGCCTGGCACGTCCGGAGCAGGTGGGCGAGATGCTCGGCCTGTACGGGCTGGCCGGCAAGTTCAGCGCGGTGATCGGACCGATCGCCTACGGCACCATCGTGGTCCTGCTGCTCGGCCCGCTCGGCAAGGTGGCGTACCAGATCGCCATCCTGTCGCTGCTGGTGCTGATGGTGATCGGCTTCCTCATCGTGCGACGCGTCCCCGAGGGGACGCCGCACCCCGACCAGGAGGAGCAGCTGGGAAGGCCGCTCGAGCCGGCCGTCGTACCTCCCGGAGAGACGCCATGACCCTCGTCGTCGCCCACCGCGGGGCCGCCGCCGAGGCCCCGGAGAACACGATGCCGGCCTACCAGCTCGCGGTCGACATGGGAGCCGATGCGATCGAGCTGGACGTGCACCTGACCGCCGACGGCAAGCTGGCCGTGATCCACGACGAGACGCTGGACCGGACCACCGACGTCAGCGGCGCCGTCGCCTCGATGACCATGGCCCAGATCCGCCGCGCGGACGCAGGCTACCGATTCGAGATGGCCGATGGCTCCTTCCCGTTCCGCGGCAAGAAGCTGCGCGTCCCGACGCTCTCCGAGGTGCTCGCCTGGCTGCCCGAGGGGATCGGCCTGGTGGTCGAGATCAAGGCGCGCGAGGCGACGGAGGCGACGGTCAAGGCGCTTCGCTCGTCGCGGGTACGCGCCGCCAACGAGGTCAGCCTGATCAGCTTCGACGAGCGGGCCATCGACGACGCGCGACAGCTCGACCCTGACCTGCCGACGGGTTACCTGCTGGTCCCGTTCCAGTCCCCGGAGCCGGCGCTCACCTATGCCGTCGAGCACGGGCACGGCGCGATCCACCCGTGGGAGGTCGACCTCGGGCTGGATCCCGAGCCGCTCCTCTCCCGGGCACGCGCGTACGGCCTCCTGGTCGGTTGCTACGTCGTAAACGATCCCGAGCGGATGCAGCAGCTCGCCGCGCTTGGCCTGTGGGGCTTCGTGACCGATCTGCCCGGCGTTGCGCGCGTGGCGCTCGGCCCGCGCCAGGCGACCACCACCTAGCCGGTCGCCATCGGCTGACCTTCAGGGGCTCAGCATCAATCGCGCGCCAGGTCTCCCAGCGCCGCAAGCGCCGCGCCGGGGTCGCTGACGCCGAACGCCATCAGCACCTTCCTGCCATCCATGCCGGTGGCAAACATGGTCTCCACGTTCACCCCCGCGTCCGCCATCACGCGGGCCGCGGCACCGAGCGCGCCCGGTCGATGCTCGAGGGCGGCGGTCACCAGCTCCACCTCGCGGTGGCTCCAGCCATGTTCATCGAGCACCTCGAGGGCACCGGCGGGGTCATCCGCCGTGAAGGCCAGCGAGCCGACCGAGCCCGAGGTCGCTCCGGCGCAGGCGAGGATATTGACGCCGCGCGCGCCGAGCGCCTCGCAGGCGGCGGCGAGGCTGCCTGGCCGATTGGGAAGTTCGACGATGAAGGCCTGCATGTCACGCTCCCTGTGTCACTCGCCGCTGTGGCCCGGTGGGTGACCGCCCGTGGCGCCCGACGCGGCTGAGACGAAGAGTGTACGACCGCCTGTCATCATCGCCGGGTGCAGCTCCAGGACGCGTTGCAGCGCGGCATCGAGAGCTGCGTGGTGCGCGCGCTCCCCGGCCAGCCGGGCGCCGCGGGCTGGTTGGAGATCGCGGCGGCGGCTACCCTGCGCGCATGACCTACAGCATCGTGGCCCGCGACCCGGAGACCGGCCGCTTCGGCGTGGCGGTGCAATCGCACTACCTTGGGGTCGGACCGGTGGTTCCATGGCTGGAGGCCGGGGTGGGGGCGGTTGCCACCCAGGCATCGGTCAACATCTCGTTCGGCCCGATCGGGCTCGAGCTGCTGCGCGGGGGACGATCCGCCGCCGAGGTGGTGGCGGCGCTCGTCGCCAGCGACGCGCAGGCCCAGGTGCGCCAGGTCGGGGTGGTGGACGCCACGGGCGGGGCCGCGGCGCACACCGGCACCGACTGCATCCCCGCCTGCGGCCACCTGGTCAGCGACGGGTTC
>JALYNS010000352.1 GCA_030773035.1 Chloroflexota bacterium | reverse complement strand
CTCCAAGGTCGGGGGCCACGAGGCGCCGCCGCTGCCGATCAGCCTGGACCGATGACGTCCGCCGGCGGCATGGTGGTCGAGGAGGCGGTCGCCGCACGCAACGGGCGGTTGCTGGACGCGGCGCTGAAGCTGATTGACCGTGCGCGAGCGGAAGGGATCGAGGCGCGCCTCATTGGTGGGCTCGCGATCCTGCATCACGACCCGGCGCTGCGGGATCGTGGCGGCTCGCGACCGATCAACGACATCGACCTGATGGTTCCCAGCGGCCAGCATCGGCTCCTTGCCAGGCTGCTGGTGGACGCCGGCTACGCCGCGGAAGAACGCTTCAACGCGCTGAACGGGCACCGGCGCATGGTCTTCCACGGCCCGGACTGGGACCTGGATGTCCTGGTGGGCATCTTCGAGATGTGCCATCGCATCGACATGTCCAGTCGCTTCGAGCTCGACTATCCGACCCTCCCGGTGACCGACCTGCTCCTGACCAAGCTCCAGATCGTGAAGCTGAACGCCAAGGACGTGGGCGACATCGTGGACCTGGTGGCTGCCCATGGGCTGGACGAGGGCCCCGGCGACCATGTCGACCTGGTGCATCTGCGCTCGCTGGTTCGCGACGACTGGGGCCTGTGGCGCACCATCACCGGCACCGTCCAGACGGTGAAAGCCACCGCCTCACCAGCCGCTGTCTCCGAGAGGCTGGGTGCGCTCCTGACCGCACTCCACGAGGCTCCCAAGTCGACCCGCTGGAAGCTCCGTGCGCGGGTTGGTGACCGCGTCGCGTGGTACGTCCTGCCCGACGAGGTGAACCAATGACCTACTCGATCGTGGCCGCCGATCCTGCCGCAGGCGACGTTGGCGTCGCAGTGCAGTCCAAGTTCCTGGCAGTGGGGGCGATCGTGCCCTGGGCGGCGTCGGATGCCGGCGCGGTGGCCACCCAGGCGCTCGCCGACGTGACGATCGGTCCGCGCGGTCTCGCACTGCTGCGCCAGGGCATCAGCCCGGATGAGTGCGTCGAGCGGCTGCTCGCCGGCGACGGCTTGCGGGAGCAGCGGCAGTTCGGCCTGGTCGCGGCCGATGGCCGCGCCGCATCGTTCACCGGCAAGGAGTGCTTCGATCACGCCTCGAGCATCGTCGGGGACGGGTTCGCGGCGCAGGGCAACATTCTCGTTGCGCGGGCCGTGGTGGAGGGGCTGGCGGACGGGTTCCTCGCCACATCGGGGCAGCCGCTGGCGGACCGCCTGCTGACCGCGCTGGAACGAGCGCAGGAGGCCGGAGGTGATCGGCGCGGGCAGGAGTCGGCCGCGCTCCTGATCGTGCGCGAGGGCGGCGGGTACGGCGGCAATCACGATCGGATGCTCGACCTGCGAGCTGACGACCACGCCACGCCGATCGTCGAGCTGCGTCGCCTGCTGGGCCTGCACCGGCTCTACTTCGACCGCCCCGACCCGGTCGATGCGCTGCCGATCGAAGGAGGCCTGCGCGACGAGCTGCGAGCGGTCCTGGTGCAACGTGGCTTTGATCCCGACGCGAGCTGGAGCGAGGCCCTCTTCGCCTACTTCGGCTGGGAGAACCTGGAGGAGCGCTGGCTGGACGAGCATCGGCTCGACCCCGCCGTCCTGGCCTACATCCGTGAGCACGAAGGGGACCCACGATGACCGAGATCCGCAACGAGACCGAGCTCGAGGATTTCCTGCGCGGCACGAACTTCCTGTCCGCCAGCGGCGGCGGCGTGCCCGACGTGCAGCGTGAGCTGCTGCTGGACGACATGGCCCGCGGGGTCAAGCTCTCCTGGACGCCGCTCGAGGATCTGGCGGACGACGCGCTGATCTGTACCGCCTGCTTCTCGGGCTCCATTGCGCCGGAGGTGTTCGAGGCAAAGCCCGAGGCCGACCGGATCGCGGGTCCGGATCGGGTCCGCCGGCCGATGGTCGAGTCGGTGCGGGCGCTCGAGGCGGAGCTGGGACGCAAGATCGACGGGATCTGCTCGATCGAGATCGGGGGGATCAACACATCGGCGGTCCTGGACGCCGCCGCCAACCTGGGAATCGCGATGGTGGACGGCGACTACGCAGGCCGCGCCATCCCCGAGCTGCACGCCACGACCCCCCACCTGTTCGGCGTGCAGGTGCTGCCGTGGGCATCGGTCGATGAGTTCGGCAACTCGATCGTCATCCGCCAGGCGGCCTCGAACGCATTCGCCGAGCGGATCGGCAAGTACCTGGCGCAGGCTTCGTTCGGGCTCATCGGCTGTGCGCTGGTGGCGCTGCCAGCCAGCGAGGTGCGACGCATCTACGTGGCCGGCACCATCAGCGAGAGCTTTGGGGTCGGACGGGCCATTCGCGAGGCGCGGGAGTCGGGCGCGGACCCCGTCGTCGGCGCGGCGCGAGCGCTGGACGGCTGGGTCCTCTTCCGCGGCACGATCATCGAGCGCGAATGGCGCAACACCGGCTACATGGAGGGGACACACGTGATCGAGGGCGAGGGATCCTTCGCCGGACATCGGCTCAAGGTCTGGTTCAAGAACGAGAACCACCTGACCTGGCTTGACGGCGCCGATTACGTTGCCAGCCCCGACCTGATCGAGGTCTGCGACGCAACGACCGGCGAGCCGCTCGTCAACACGTGGGTCAAGGAGGGGGACCGGGTCGCGGTGGTGGCCGCGCGACGGCGCGAGGTCTGGAATTCCGAGGCAGGCATGGCGACCCTGGGGCCGGCGCACTTCGGCTGGAATGACTTCGGCTACCGGCCGATCGAGTCGCTGGCGGGAGAGCGGGCATGACAGCGGTGCGCTTCGATCCCGAGCATGCCATCTCGGCCGACGAGTTTCGCGAGCGCCAGAACCGCGCGCGGGCCGCGGCAGCCGACCAGGGCCTCGATGGCCTCGCCGTCTGGTCACGTGGCGGCGGGCCGGTCGACATGTCGGCCGACGTGGTGTACCTGGCCAACCACTACTCCCAGCAGCCGTATATGGCAGACCACGCGGGCATCGGGCGTGCCCGATCGCACGGGGTACTGGTGCTACCCGTAAGCGGGCCGAGCATCCTGGTGATGGACGTACCGTGGTGGCGCCCCGACCTGGTGGTGGCCGACGAGGTGCGCACCGGCAACGACGTGATCGCCAAGGCGGCCGACGCGATGCGCTCGGCAGGCCTCGACGGCGGCCGGGTGGGACTGGTCGGCGCCAGCCACATGACCGCGGCGGCGTACCTCGGCTTCGTGCAGGCGCTCCCCGCAGTGCAGCTGGTCCGGACCGACGACCTGGTCGAGCGGCTGCGCATCCACAAGAGCGACGCCGAGGTGCTGGCCATGCGAGCTGCGATCGCATTGGGCGACGATGCGGTCAAGGTGGCCATGGAGGCCGCGGTGGTGGGCGCAACCGAGGCCGACTGCGCCGCCGAGGCGGCGTCCGTGGTGGCGCGGGGAGGCGGCGTGCTGTACGACGCGGCCTGCGCGTCGGGTGAGCAGGCGCACAACTTCACCTGGGCGCGGATGCCATCCAGCTCGCTGCGACCCTTCGAGCGCGGCGACATGTTTCACATGGATTGCTACGGGGCACTCGCCGGCTACTTCTGGGACTTCGGCCGCACGCGCATTGCGGGCGACGCGCCGACCGACGAGCAGCGCGACCTGGTCGAGGCGGCGATCGACGTGGTCGATGCGGTCTGTGCGGCGATTCGACCGGGGATCCCGGCGTCGCAGGCGTACGAGGCCGGCGCGCGGGCGATTGCGGAATCGGCGGTGATCGCCCGTATCCCGGCGCTGGAGCGCGACACGGAGGGCTTCCCCGCGGTTGGCCACGGCATCGGGCTGGGCTGGGAAGGCCCGTGGCTGACACCGGTCGACCACACCATCCTGGAGCCGGGCATGACCCTCGCGGTCGAGACGCTGATCGGTCATCCGTCGATGGGCGGTGGCTTCTTCGAGGAGAACGGGGTGGTGACTACGACCGGCTTCGAGGTGCTCACAACGGCTCGACGCCGATGGTGGTGAGCGACGACGCCGCCGTCCTGGCGGTGCTGGACCGCTTCCGCCTGGGCTGGGAGGCGCTTGACCCCGAAGCGGTCCTCGGCTGCTTCGCGAATGATCCGGAGATCGTCGTGATCGGCACCGATGAGGGGGAGTATTGGCGCGGCTTCGACGCGCTGGTCGAGCCCTTTCGGACGATGACCGGTGCGTTCACGGACCCGGTCTATCGCTGGGTGGAGCCGCCGCGCATTCATGTCCACGGGGACGTCGCGTGGGCCGATGGGCGCCTCGACACCAGCGTGACGTCGCATGACCAGCGACTGTCCGTCCTGATGCGGACCAGCTGGGTCCTGCGCCGCACGGCGAGCTGGGAGATCGTCCAGGCGCATTTTTCGGTTGCCCCCGCAGCCCCGGTTGCGGCTTACTGAGGCCCGATGTCCTCACGCACACCGACGGGCGAGACCCGCATCTTCTTCTGCGCCGATATCCATGGCTCGGAGCGCTGCTTCCGGAAGTGGCTGAACGCCGCACGCAGCTATCGATGCGACGCGCTGATCTTCGGCGGCGACCTGGCCGGCAAGATCCTGCAGCCGATCGTGGAGGTCGGGCCTGGCCGGTACGAGGCGGAGATGTACGGCCAGCGCCTGGTGGCCGATTCGACGTCGGAGCTTCAGGCGATCACCGATCGGATTCGCAACGCCGGCCGCTACGAGGTGATCGTCAAGCCCGAGGAGAAACGTGCCCTCGACGAGTCACCCGAGCTCGTCCACGAAACGTTCGTGCGGGTCGCGCGGGCGAGTGCGACGCGCTGGCTGGAGCTTGCCGATGAGCGGTTGCGGGAGGTCGGGATCCCTGCCTTCATGATGCTCGGCAACGACGATTTCATCGAGATGCAGGACGTTTTCACCGGATCCGAGCGCGTCACCAACCCCGAGGACCGAGTGGTGGAGCTGCCCGGTGGCTACGAGATGATCTCGCTGGGCTACTCGAACCCGACGCCGTGGAGCTCGCCCCGCGAGCTGAGCGAGGTGGACCTCGCGACGCGGTTGGGGGCCATGGCGTCGCGGCTGCAGGATCCCGGGAAGAGCATCTTCAACTTCCATGTGCCCCCCCAGGGGACGCACCTGGACCAGGCGGCGCTGCTCGATGAGACCTTCACCCCGATCGTGAGCAGCGGCCGAGTGCAGATGGGCAACGTGGGCAGCACGTCGGTTCGCAGCCTGATCGAGCACTATCAGCCGATCCTGAGCCTGCACGGGCACATCCACGAGTCGCCCGGCATGTCGAAGATCGGGCGCACGGTGGCCATCAATCCGGGGAGCGAGTACATGGACGGCATCCTCAAGGGCGCGATCGTCACGCTTGACCCGCGGAAGGGTGTCAAGGGCTGGCAGCTGGTGCAGGGCTGAGTCGTGCCGTGGATTCGCGGAGGATGAGGCCCGTTTTGACGATCACATTCAGCAGCTCATCGGCGCCGACCGGGCGGTCAAGGATGCGCTGCACGACGGCGATCGCCTGGGCGCCAAGGTCCGCGGCTCGCGGATCGATGGTGGTCATGGGTGGGTGCGCGTTGCGCGACAGCACGGTGTCGCCCTCGCCCACGATCCCCAGCTCATCCGGCACCGCGATGCCAAGCTCCTCGGCCGCACCCAGGACGCCGATCGCCTGGCGGTCGACCGCCGCGATGATCGCGTCGGGCCGGCCGGCCCGGGTCAGCAAGGTCACCGCAGCGTCGTAGCCGGCGCGCTCGCTGAGATCCTCGGCGCGTGCCACCAGCGGCTCGCTGCCCGTTTCCTCCATCCGTCCGCGGTAGCTGGCTTCGATGTCGGTGATGTACGAGTAGCGCTCGTGGCCGAGCGAGATCAGCGCCGGTCGGCGATAGCCCTGTTCGGCAAGGTGGTCGAGCACCCGCAGGATGGCGACGCCCGAGTCGTTGTCGACCCAGTGGGTGCGGAGGCGGCCGAGGTAGCGTCCCACGGTGACCACCGGGACGTTGTATCGGCGCAGCAGCGGCAGGACGTCGTTGGTGCTGCTGGGGTCGACCAGGATCGCCGCGTCCAGCCTCTGCATGTCGAGGAGCGTTTCGAGCGGAAAGTCGGTCGACCGGCGCGCGGGCAGCAGGACAAACGAGTAACCGTCGTGAGTCGCCGCCGCCGAGAGGGAGCCGAGCAGGGCAGGGAAATAGGGGTTGAGGAGGAGGTGCTCACCCTCCATCGGAAACTGGAGGCCGAGCGCCATGGTGCGGCCCGTCGCCAATCCACGAGCAGCCACCGTGGGCCGGTAGGCGAGGCGCCGGGCCGCGTCGAGGACGGCCTGCCGGGTCTTCGCCGCTACTGGCCGCTTGCCCGAGAGCACGTGCGAGACGGTGGTGATGCTGACGCGCGCCTCTCGAGCGACGTCGGCGATGCGCGCGGGTCGCGGGCTGGACGGGCTGCGCACCGTTCCCTCCGATTCCTGGAATAGCCCCGAGACAATAGCCGCTGGGGACTCGCGCGACGCGTCAGCCGGTCGTGTCCCAGGTGATGGTGCGCTCCGGGATGAAGCGGAGCAGCACGTGGCTGCCCAGCTGCATCGCTCGTCCGGCGTCGGATGCCTGCTCCTCCGGGGTCAGGTATCGCGCGTGGATGCGGCGGAGGGTGACCATCACATCATCGAGTGGCGCCTCGATGATCTCCACGCGCCCGCGCATGACGACTGCCCGCATGGCGAGGCCGCTGAGCGCTTCATCGATGGTGAGCGCTGCATGTGGGTTGCGTTGGAGGATACGGAAGTTTGCAAAGGTGGGGCTGGTCTCCATCCAGACATCGCTGCCATCCCACCAGAACCACATCGGCAGCACCCGCGGCCGATCGCCGTCGCTCGTGGCGAGGCGTGCAAGCAACGGTCGCGCCAGGAAGCGGTCCATCGCCTCTCGACTCATGGGCGGTCCGTCAGCCGTGCTGGGGTCTTTCCCGCGGCGAGCATCGTCGCCGAGGTCGGTCATCGGCGCCTCATTGGCCGTCGGTGACGTCCAGCGGCCCCAGGACCATGAAGCGGAGCAGCTCATCCGGCGGGCGGATCTGCCGGCACAGGACTGTGTAGGTCCCCACCCCGAGCGGCGGGTCAAGGTCAGCCTGCTGGCCGGCCTCGACCTCCATGCGCGCCACCTCCGTCATCCACGGCGGCGGCGTCGGCAACGGCTCCCCGGAGTTCAATGCAGCCTGGACCTGGTCGAAGAAGGCCACGATGCCGTCATGCGACTGGCCTTCGGTCGGCTCGAGCAGCTCCAGGTTGAAGAGGTCGTCGGTCTCATTCACCGCATGAACCGGCATGGTTCCCGTCGTGAAATCGAGGTTCTCCTCGAGGGAACAGCCATCGGCCAGGCGCACGGTCAGAGGCATGAGCGGCGATGCCGACGGTGTGGCTGCGGTTTGGCAGCCAATGAGGATGGCCACCAGGGGCATGGACGCCGCCCAGCGGAACGTCAAGGGGACCACCACTCGGGAGAGTTCTTGAAGTCGGGCGAATCGAGCAGCCTGGTGAGATCGGTCCCATCCGAGCGCATGACGTACAGGACGTTGTCGGGGTGGGTGAATCGGTCGCTGATCGGGTCGAGCATGAACATGATCTGACTGCCATCGGGAGACCAGGTCGGATCGATGGGGAAGCCGCCGTCGGGGTCCTCGAAGCCCTTGGTCAGGCCCGACCCATCGGGCTCGATGGTCCAGATCGCGCCGGTTGGCTGGTTGCGCTCCGACACGAACAGTATCTTCGTCCCATCTGGTGACCAGCGGGCCCACCAGTTGGCCGGTGGGGTGTCGAGCTGCCGCGCGCCGGATCCATCGGTGTTGACCACCCACAGGGAACCTCCGAGATCAATCGGGAAGGCTGGCTCACCGACCACCGCACGGAAGAAGACCAGCATCGTGCCGCCGGGTGAGTAGTCGAGCGGGGTGTCGTGCGGCGCCCCAGGGGTCGTTGTCAGCCGCACCACGTCGGCGACATCCGGCCACGTACCGGTGTAGATGCCCGTCCGCGTCGGATCCGAATCGTCCCATCCCTCGAATGCGATCCGCGTCCCGTCCGGCGACCAGGCGGTTGGCACAAGGTTGAGCGTGGGATCGTTGAGGTGGAACGGCGTGAACTGCGTGCCGTCGATGCTCAGGACGC
>JALYNS010000351.1 GCA_030773035.1 Chloroflexota bacterium | reverse complement strand
GCCTGTGGTCGAGCTGGCGCGACCCTGACACCGCAGCGCGTCTGTACACCTGCACGATCCTGACGACCGATCCGAACGAGCTGGTGGCTCGCATCCACAACCGGATGCCGGTCGTCCTCGACCCGACCGATTGGGACGCGTGGCTGGGCGAGGGCACGGCGGCGGAGCACCTGCGATCGCTGCTGCGTCCGGCACCGGCCGAGCCGCTGGATGCCTACGCCGTCTCGCCCGCCGTGAACAACGTCCGCAACGAGGGTCCCGAGCTGCTCGCCCCGCTCACCCGCTGGAGCGACGGCCTGTGAACGTGCGGCTGCCAGCGAGTGCCCTGGTGGTGCTGATCGGGCCCAGCGGGGCGGGCAAGTCCACCTTCGCGGCGCGCGCCTTCGCCCCGACCCAGATCCTCTCGTCGGACGCCCTGCGCGCCGCGGTGGCTGACGATCCCAATGACCAGACGGCGACCGATGCCGCCTTCGAGCTGCTGCACGTAACGCTCGGGATGCGCCTCGCACGGGGGCGTCTGACGGTGGTCGATGCGACCAACGTCGAGCGCTGGGCACGCGAGCGGCTGCTGGCGTTGGCGCGCCGCAACCGACGCCCGGCGGCCGCCATCGTCCTCGACCTGCCGCTGGCGACCTGCCTGGAGCGGAACGCCGCGCGGGCCGATCGTCGCGTCCCGCCCGCCTCGCTCCGTCGCCAGCACGCCCGGATGCGAGCGTCGCTCGACGGCCTCGCCGGGGAGGGGTTCGAGCCGATCATCGTGCTCTCGACGACGGAGGCGATGGAGGAGCTCCACCTGGAGCTGGCCGGCGCCTAGAGCTCCGTCGTGGTGGCAACCGCCACATCACGCTGGGGGCGGACAACGAAATGTCCCGAAGGAACTGCGCCCGTCGTCGCAGTGCGAGACTGCCACGCCGGTACCGGAACACTTGATGCAATCTCATGATCCGATATCGCTGCCCCTTCGGGACGACCGAAGGATAGCCCGCTGTCGCGCGGGCGGACAACCCCACTTATCCCCGACTTTTTCAGTCGCCTCGCTCCTTTTCCACAGCCGATCCCCAGCACGGCCCGGGTACCGAGCCGCATCTAGCGCGGGTGGCGTCGGTCGGCGACCAGCTCGTGGCTATGGTCGATCATGCCCAGCAGCTCGTCGTCCGGAATCGAGCCGTCGAGGGTCACCGTGTTCCAGTGCCGCTTGCTCAGGTGATAGCCGGGCACGATCGCCGGGTAAGCCCGCCGCAGCGCCTCGGCGAGGTCGGGGTCGCACTTGAGGCTGATCCGAATCGGCTCGGCTCCGCGGCTCAGAATGGCAAAGATCCGGCCGTTGACCTTGTAGACATCGGGCTCAGCCCCAAACGGATGGGTCTCCGTGGAGCCAGGCTGGGCGAGCAGGCACCGGATCAGCTCAGGCAGCTGCATCGGCGTTGCCTCCCGGGACGAGGAAGGCTGCCATCAGGCCGGCGACCAGGTCCGGCGCCTCCGACCCGACGGAGTGGCTCGCGCCGGGGATCCCGTCATACCGGGCGCCCCCGATTCGGTCCGCGACCGAGCGCGTCGTGGCCGGATGCACGACCCGGTCCTCGAGCGGCCCGATCACGAGCGTCGGCGCGGCGATCCGTCCCAGGTCCAGGTGCGTGGAGGTCTGGTGCTCAGCCACGAAGCGATCGAGGAACGCCCGCGTGCCAGCCAGGCGCAGCGGGTCGACGTAGCCACGCGCCATCTCGGCGGGCGAGACCCCCGCGGCCTCCGCGGCAACACGCTGAGCACGGGTCACCGCAAGGCGGGCCAGCCACGGAAATCGGATCCCCAGGCGCAGGCCGGCAGTCCCGAGCCGCAGCGTTCGGCTCGCATCGACCGTCGCCACCAGCACCATCCGATCGACCCGATCCGGGTGTGCCGCCGCCAGCCGCTGGGCGAGCCCCCCGCCCCACGACTGGCCGGCCACGTGCGCGCGCGACCACCCGAGCGCATCGAGCACGCCCGCCAGGCGCTCAGCGTAGGCATCCCCGGTCAGCGGGTGGGTCGGCGTGCGCGAGCTCCAGCCGAAGCCGACCAGGTCGACCGCGGCCATCCGGAAGCGGCCGTCGAGGCGGTCGATCACGCCACGCCACGCCTGCGCATGGGACGCATAGCCGTGGACCAGGAGGAGCCGCGGGCCACCGGAGCCACGCTCCACCACCCGCATCCGCTCGCCGTCAACGTCGAGATATCGGCTCGCGCCCCACGCGACGGGCGGCGGCTGATCAGGCAGCTGAGTGGTCACGGCAAGAGCGTAGCGCTCCGCGCGCCACCGCCGGTGACCCGGCGTAGAATCGCTGGACCACGCCGCTGGAGGTCCCCGATGTCTCCCGAACAGTCGAATGGGTCCGGGACGAAGGCCGATCCCTGGAAGCTCAAGACGCCGAGCGGTACCTCGGACTACGAGATGTACCGTGACGAGACGCTCGATCCGCCAGCCATCGTGTGCCAGGTCGGCACGACGCAGTTGCGCTACCACCTGAGCGCCATCGACGATCTGCACGCCATGCTCAAGAAGCACGGCGATTGGATGCTGCTGGGCAGCGCCGACGAGCAGAAGCCTGCCTCCGAGGGGACCGTCGAGGCCTGGGGCCGTTCAGAGGCCAATCCCGTCCGGGGCTGGTATGGGCTCAAGAAGGGGCTCCGCGGCCGATTCGGGATGTACATGCCGCCCCTCCTCGAGGCTCTCGGACTGGCCGAGGTGGAGCACAACCCGAAGAACAACCGGATGCGGGCCATCTAGCGGTCATCCAGATGGCCGCTACGCACCACGTGCTGCACGCTGGATACGTGCGCGATGCCGGCGTGGCGAGCAGCGTCAGCCTCGTTATTGACGGTGAGGCGACGATCGTGGTCGACCCGGGCATGGTGGCCGATCGGGAGATGATTCTCGCCCCACTGCGCCGTCAGGGAATCGAGCCGGAGCAGGTGACGCACGTCGTGATCACGCACCACCACCCGGATCACACGGTCAACATCGGGCTCTTTGCGAATGCCGAGGTGGTCGACTTCTGGGCCCGATACCGAGGCGACCAATGGCTCGACCACGAGGGCGACGGGTATCGGGTCAGCCGGCACACGCGGCTGATCCTGACGCCGGGCCATACCGGGCAGGACGCCACCCTGCTGATCGAGACCGACTTGGGCGTGGTCGCCTGCACCCATGCCTGGTGGCGTGCCGACCGCACACCGGAGGTCGATCCGCTCGCCGAGGATGCGCAGGCACTGGTCGTCAGCCGGGAACGAATCCTGGCCGAGGCGGACACCGTGATCCCGGGTCACGGAGAGCCATTCGCCACCGGTCGTCGGCCGGCCTGAACCTGCCGTCCAGGCGTCCAATCGACCCCGAGATTCCGGCGTGGCCGTCATTGGAACCGCGACGTCAGTCAGGTGCCGTGTCTCACCGTCGTGCGCACCACGCCCTGGCCGAAATGACGCGCCTGGCCGTCACGTAAGACGATGGCGTGGTCCCACTGACGCTCCGGCCGTCATCCACCCCCCGGCGGACATGGTCGACCTCGCCTACACTGCGGGCATGTTCAGCTTCGGTCACAAGTCCCGCATGCCCGATCCGGCCGATGCGCTCCGCGGCCGGGCCGAGCCACGCCCAACGGCCGACCGCCACTTCGTCAACGGCGAGCCGCTCAAGGGCCCGTACCCGCC
>JALYNS010000350.1 GCA_030773035.1 Chloroflexota bacterium | reverse complement strand
GATGCGCGCAAGCGCCTGACCGAGGCCAACCTGCGCCTGGTGGTCAGCATCGCCAAGAAGTACATCGGTCGCGGCATGAGCTTCCTGGACCTGATCCAGGAGGGCAACATCGGCCTCATCCGGGCGGTCGAGAAGTTCGACTACGAGAAGGGCTTCAAGTTCTCCACCTACGCCACGTGGTGGATCCGCCAGGCGATCACGCGCGCTATTGCCGACCAGGCGCGCACGATCCGCATCCCGGTGCACATGGTCGAGACCATCAATCGCCTGATCCGGGTCAGTCGCACGCTGCTCCAGGAGCTGGGCCGCGAGCCGACGGTAGAGGAGATCGCGCGACGCATGAGCCGCGACGAGATCATTCGCGAGCTCCGCGACAAGCTCCAGCGTGAGCCGACCGAGTCGGAGACCGATGAGCGGGAGGCGGCCGGTCCGCAGACGGTGTCACCGGAGAAGGTGCGCGAGATCATGAAGGTCAGCCAAGAGCCGGTCAGCCTCGAGACGCCGATCGGCGAGGAGGAGGATTCGCACCTCGGCGACTTCATCCCGGACCTCGCCTCGGTGGCCCCGGCCGATGCCGCCAGCCACCAGCTGCTCAAGGAGCAGGTGGAGGGAGTCCTCGACAGCCTCACCCCGCGAGAGCGACGCGTTCTCCAGCTCCGTTTCGGCCTGGAGGACGGCCGCAGCCGGACCCTCGAGGAGGTCGGACGCGACTTCAACGTGACCCGCGAGCGGATCCGGCAGATCGAGGCCAAGGCGCTCCGCAAGCTGCGGCACCCGAGCCGGTCGCGGAAACTGAAGGACTACCTCGAGTAACGACGGCCCGCGCAAGTTGGGCTCACGACTAGCACCTTTTCGCCCCTTGCCGAGGTGGCGCGCCGGGACCAGACTTCCCGTCATACCAGCTTGGAGTTGCTCGGATGACCACCGATCCGCTGGCTATCAGCCTGCTCCTCAGCGCGCTGCTGATCGCCACCCTGCTCTACGGCCTGATGATTCGGCGACGCCACGCCACGGCGCGCGGCCACGACCGCTCGATGCGCTCGATCGTCGACAACTACGGTCGCTCCGGGCTTCCCTAGCCGCAGTCGCGAGCTAGGCCGATGGCGGCCCTCCGGCCGCCCCATCCTCCCGCGGCGCTGATGCGCCGTGCCCCCTCCTCCGTACTCCAGCCAGTCAGAGCTGCGTCGATGACGCGCCTGTCAGGGCGACAGCCCATTGGAGTCCACGAACGGAGGAGTGAACACGACCATGCGTTCCCTTGCCATGCGCTCGGTCTTCGGACCGATCGTTCTTCTGCTCAGCGCGCTGGCCCTCGTGGTCGGCTCGTCGGCCCTGCGGGTCGGCGCTGCCGACCACCTGGACGCCCCCTCGCTGGGGTCCCTGTCTGTCGGTTCGTTGAAGGGCGACCGCGACGTCAACGACGTCTACGTCTTCCCCGCCAAGCACAACCGCACCGTGCTGGCGATGACCACCAACCCGGCGGTCAACGTCCCGTCGATCGATCCCTTCGGCACCTACGCCACCAACGTCCAGTATCGGCTCAACATCGACAACAACGGCGACGCGGTGCAGGACGTCTCGTTCGTGACCACCTTCGGGCGAGCGGATCGCGAGGGTGACCAGCGGTACGTGGTCCGGCGCTATTCCGGCTCGGCGGCCGTCAATGCCAGCGGTGACGGAAGGATCGTCGCCTCGGGTGAGACCGGCGAGTCATCGAGCAATGCACGGTACGGTGGCAGCGTCCGCTCGTTCACCGGCGAGCGCTCCGACCCCTTCTTCTTCGACCTGATCGCTTTCCGCGGTCAGCTCGGCATCGACCCGGGCACCACGCAGCGCTTCTGCAGCCTGGGTGGCGACCCTGACCCGGACGGCACCGGGACCGACTTCTTCACCCCGCTGAACACGATGGCGATCGTGCTGGAGGTCCCCGACCGCTGGCTCGGCACCACCATCGGCGCGTGGGCCGACACCCGCCAGAAGATCAGCGGCAGCTGGAAGATCGTCGACCAGATGGGCCGACCGGCGATCAACACCGTCTTCAACGGTGGCGCCGACAAGGAGCTCTTCAACATCACCCCGCCGTCCATGCAGGATGACCCGGGGATGCCGTTCCGCGACAACGTCCACGATGTCGTCGTGGCGCTGGGCGGAGGCACTGCCACGGCCGACTTCCTGGCAGCGGGGCTGATCCCGGACGTCATCACCTATGACACGACCTCGATGGGGACCAACATCCTCAACGGTCGGGCCCTGGCCGATGACGTCATCGACGTCGAGCTGTCGCTGGTGACCGGCGGCGGCATCCCCGGAGACTGCGTGGCCGCGCACGGCGACTACCAGTCCAAGTTCCCCTACCTGGGCAAGCCCCACTGACGGAGTGGTGGACGGGCCGGCTCCGGCC
>JALYNS010000349.1 GCA_030773035.1 Chloroflexota bacterium | reverse complement strand
TGATCGAGGCGGTCGAAAACCACATGCCCGAGGTGATCGTCATCGACGAGATCGGGACGGAGCTGGAGGCGGCTGCGGCCCGCACCATCGCCGAGCGCGGCGTACAGCTGGTCGGGACCGCCCACGGCAACACGCTCGACAACCTGATGCTCAACCCGACCCTGTCGGACCTGGTCGGTGGCATCCAGACGGTCACCCTCGGCGACGAGGAGGCCCGCCGCCGCGGGACGCAGAAGACGGTTCTCGAGCGCAAGGCGCCTCCGACCTTCGACGTGGTGGTCGAGATCGTGGAGCGGGACAGCGTGATCGTGCATCGCAACGTGTCCGAGACGGTCGACGCCATCCTTCGCGGCCACATGGTCCCGCCCGAGTCCCGCTGGCGCGAGGGCGGTGAGCTGCGTGCAACCACCAAGTACGACTACAAGATCAGCGAGTCGCCGACCGGGACGCCGACCTTCGCGGCCCTGGACCCGCTGGGCGGCTTCGGCGCATTCGGACGCGGCCGCTCCGGAGGCGGGGCGACGGGGCTCCGGCCGCTCCCCGGGCGTGGCAACGGCGGACGCGAGGCAGGGCGAGGCAGGACGATCCCGGGCGAGCGCCTGTCCGGCGATCGGTCCGAGCCGTCCGAGGCCTCCGACCCGCGCCGCCACCTCGAGGTGGCGCTGCGTGAATCATCCACCGGAGAGGGCGGAGGCAAGGCGGCAAACCGCTCGCATCGGCCCCTGAGCCTCTTCGGCTTCGGGGTCAGCCGCAAGCACCTGGAGCAGGCGGTCCGCGAGCTGGGGGTGCCGGTGCACGTGGCCCGCGAGCTTGACGAGGCCGATGCGGTCGTGACGCTGCGCAACTACTACCGCCGCAAGCCGTCCTCGCTGCGTGACGCCGAGTCGGGCGGGATCCCGATCTACGTCCTGAAGTCGAACACCATCATCCAGATGGAGAACCTGCTGGCCAGCCTCTTCGACCTCGAGGCCGATCCATCCGAGGCCGCCCTGCACGAGACGGCCGAGGCGATCGGGCTGGTGCAGACCAGCGGCAACCCCATCGAGCTGGCGCCGCAGAACGCCTACGTGCGCCGCCTCCAGCACCAGCTGGCGGAGCGCAACAACCTGATGAGCCGGTCACGCGGGAGCGAGCCGAACCGCCGCGTCGAGCTGCTGCCCGACGAGGGACGCGCGTGGCGGTGACCCGGTGACCGGTGCCCGTCGCGGCCGCTTCATCACCCTGGAGGGCCCCGACGGGAGCGGCAAGACCACCGCCGCACGGCACCTGGCCGAGTGGCTGCGTTCGCGCGGCGAACCGACCGTCCTGACCGGCGAGCCGGGGGGCACCCCGCTCGGCGACGAGGTGCGCCGCCTGGTGCTGCACCTGCGGGACGTCTCCGACGACCTCGACCCGCGGGCCGATGCGCTCCTCTTCGCCGCGTCGCGCGCCCAGCACACCGCCCGTCTCATCCTCCCCGCCCTGACCCGCGGCGAGAACGTCGTCTGCGCGCGCTACCTCGACTCCTCGCTCGCCTACCAGGGCGCCGCCTACGGGATCGACGTCGATGAGATCCGTCGTCTCCAGCGCTTCGCAACCTTCGACCTGGTCCCGGACCTGACGATCCTGGTCGACGTTCCCGTGGAGGTCGGGCTGGCGCGCAAGCGGCGCGGCGAGTGGAACCGCTTCGAAGACACGGAAGGCGGGCGCTTCTTCGAAGCGGTGCGGAACGCGTACCTGGGCTTCGCGGCGGCCGAGCCGGAGCGCTACCGCCTGGTCGACGGCTCAGGCAGCGTCGAAGCGACCGACGCAGCGATCCGCGCCGTGGTCGAGCCGATCATGTTCGGGTGATCCCTTCCCGCGCTTGACGGGCGCGGGGTCGTCCTCGCCGCGGAGCGCCCGACGGGTGGCCCTCGGGGGCTCCCCTGCGGCATAATCCAGCGATGAAGCTCGTGACCGCCGTCGTCCACAGCGAGGACGCCGGCAACCTGGTCGACGCGCTGCTGGAGAAGGAGTTCCGGGCGACCCGCCTGCAGTCCTCCGGCGGCTTCCTCAAGCAGGGGAACGCAACCATCCTGGTGGGGGTGGAGGACGACCAGGTGGACGCCGTGCTCGAGATCGTGAGCGCCAACTGCCACTCGCGACGCCAGTTCGTGAACCCGATGCCGCCGATCATGGAGCCGGGCGAGTTCTACATGCCCTACCCGGTCGAGGTGGAGGTCGGCGGGGCGACCGTCTTCGTGGTGCCCGTCGAGCGCTTCGAGCGCCTCTAGGACCGATACCGATGGCGGCGCCGGCCTGGCTCGCCGCCCTTGAGCCGCTCGCGCCGGACGTGGTCGCGGTGTGGCAGGCGATCGATGACGAGGGGCCGACCATCCGCGGCATCGCCTTTCGGCGCGAGATTCGTCGACGCGCCGGCCCCGGCAGCGCGGCCAGCATCCTCGCCCAGCACGAGGCCATTGCCGACGCGCTGGGAGCCGTCCTGGCCGAGATGCCCGAGCCGCTGCTGCGTGCCCCCGGCGGCGAGGGGGACTGGAACGTGGCGCAGGCCTTCGCGCACACCACCGGATCCCGCCGCTGGCTGGCCTGGGCCGCCGCGCTTGCCGCCCGCGGCGAGTGGCCGGCCGATCCGCCACGAGTCGTGCCGGGAGTGCCCGGGCCGGCGGATGCGGATGTCGCCACCCTGCTCACCCTCCTCGCCAAGAGCCGCCGCTCGCTGGCCACCTCGGCCGAGGCGATCGCCGGCCACGAAGCAGAGCCCTGTCCGCTCGATCATCCGCTGGTCGGCCGCCTGCGCTGCGGGGAGTGGCTCCTCTTCGCGGGCGTCCACGACCTGATGCACCTCCGCCAGCTGCACCGCCTGCGGGCGAGTGTCGACGCCGCGGGCGATGGCTGAGCGGCCGGCGCCGCTCTTCCTGGTGGTCGACCCCGGTGCGTCGCCCGACCCGAACGTGCCGCCAGGCTCCTATGCGGCCGTCGGCGAGGCTGGGCGGCGCAGGCTGGCGATAGAGCTTTCGCGCCGCTTCGGATCGGTGGGCGCGGGGGTGGCGTCGCTTCACCCGGCTCGCCCGCCGGCAGGCGAGACCTTCCACTGGGGACGCTGGTTCACCGCCGCGGCTCGATCGGTGCTCGCCCGGGTCCGCGCCGAGGGCCGGCCGCTGAACGCCCTCGGCTACGCCGGAGCCGGTGCCCTGGCCCTGGCGGACGACGCGCTGCTCGCGGCGCTTGCCGCGCCGATCCCCGGTGAGGCGGTTGGCAACAACCGCTTCTCCACCGACGCCTTCATGTTCGCCGCCGAGCCGTCCGGGCCGCTCGGCATGGACGCGGCGCTGGCGGCCCTGGAATCCTGCTCGACCGACAACGCGGCCATGCGTTGCCTCGAAGCTGCCGGGTTTGCATCCCGCGACCTGGCCAACGCGACCTGGGCACGCTTCGACGTCGACACGCCGCTCGACCTCGCCCTCCTGCGCCTGGCGATCCGCCTGCCCGGTACCCGCCGCCCCGATGGCCTGGTCGCCGCCTTCCTCGAGATGGCGAGCCTGCCCGGCGGCCGTGGCCTCGAGCTGCCCCACCTGCAGCGGGTCGGGGCCGTGTTGCGCGACCCCGAGGCGCAGCTGGTGGTTGCCGGTCGGATTCCGTCGGCCGCCTGGAGCTACCTCGAGACGGAGAGCGCCTGCCGGGTGCGCTGCTTCATCGAGGAGCGCGGCATGCGCTCGGCACGTGACGCCGTGCCCCACTCCCTGCTCGCCGACTGGACTGAGCGGCTAGGGCCTGCCGACCTCGTCAAGGAGCTGGCCTCCCTCGGGGACGCCGTGATCCTCGACTCGCGGGTCATCATGGCGGCCCGCGCCGGCTCGTCCGATGCATCCGCCTGGCCACCGGCGGAGGAGCGATTTGCGTCTGATTTCCTCGACGCCACGCCCGTCGCCACGGCCTGGCTGGCGGAGCTGACGGCGGCCGCTGCCGAGTCCGAGGTGCCCTTCCTGCTCGGTGGCCATGCCCTCGTCAGCGACGGCCTGCGGATCCTGGTCGACGCCGCCTGGCTGGGGCGGTAGCCCCTCCCGACGAGCCTCGATCGGGCTGCTAGACTCGAAGCAGGCATGGACCAGACCGGACTGCTCTACGTCATCGGCTTCGGGATCGCCGCGTCGATCTTTGTGTTCGGCACGATCCTCTTCTCCTGGCTGATCACCCACCGTCGCCGGACCCCCCAGAAGGGCCTTCCGTACGAGTGCGGGATCGACACCATCGGGGACACCTGGTCACGCTTCGGGCTCGCCTTCTACCTGTATGCGCTCCTCTTCGTGGCCTTCGATGTCGAGATCGTCTTCGTCTACCTGTGGGCCGTCTCGGTGCGGGTGATCGCCGTCCAGGGGATCGTGCTGATCGGCCTCTTCCTGGCGATCCTGCTCTTCGGTGAGCTGTATGCCTGGCGCAAGGGAGACCTGAAGTGGCGCTAGAGAGCCCGCCTCGCGCCGAGGGCAAGGTCACCGCCACCCTCTCGGCGGATGGGCGCATCGTGGTGGCGGACCAGGCCGATGACGAGCTCCTCAGCGAGTTCGGGATGGAAGAGCACCCGCAGGGCGGCTTCCACGGCCTGCTCGAGGTGATCCCGACCCGAGCCGACATCGTCCTCGACCTGATCCGCGCCAACTCGCTCTGGCCGCTCCTCTCCGGCCTCAGCTGCTGCGCGATCGAGATGATGAGCACCGCCACCAGCAAGAACGACATCGACCGCTTCGGGATGTTCCCGTTCCGCGCCTCGCCACGCCAGGCCGACGTGCTGATCGTGGCCGGCACCCTGACGACCAAGATGGCAGGGCCGCTGGTGCGCCTCTGGGAGCAGATGCCGGAGCCGAAGTGGTGCGTGGCGATGGGCACCTGCACCACCTCCGGGGGCCGCTTCAAGCGCAGCTACAGCGTGGTGCAGGGGGTCGACCGGGTGATGCCGGTGGACGTCTACGTGCCCGGCTGCCCGCCTCGCCCCGAGGGACTGATCCACGGCATGATGCGGCTCCAGGAGCTGGTCAAGCAGCGTCGCGGCGAATGGCCGACATTCGTCGACCGCGGCGTGCACCGGCAGGACTGGGAAGGAGACGTGCGCTGAGCGCTCCGGCCAAGGCGGGCGCGCTGGTTCGCCTGCTCCTCGACCGATTCCCCGACCTGGCAACCGACCTGTGGACCGATGAGGACACGGTCGAGGTCACGATCGATGGCAGCCGTAACGTCGCCATCCTGCAGGCCCTTCGCGACGAGCCAGACCTGAACTTCTTCTACCTGGCCGATGCCGCCGCCGTCGACTACGGCCCGACTGAGCACTTCGAGGTGGTCTATCACCTCTACTCCGACCGGCACCCCGCCTGGCTGCGGGTCCGCGCCCGGGTGAACCGCGCCGACCCCCACATCCCCACCATCACCGGCCTGTGGGAGGGGGCGATGTTCCACGAGCGGGAGATGTACGACATGATGGGGATCCTCTTCGACGGCAACCGCGACCTGCGCCGGATCTACATGTCGCCCGACTACCGCAGCTTCCCGCAGCGCAGGGATTTCCTGCTCCCCGACGACGCCGCCGATTCGCCCGCCGCCGGGGTGCGGCCGCTCGAGCGGCCTGAGAC
>JALYNS010000348.1 GCA_030773035.1 Chloroflexota bacterium | reverse complement strand
GCCTGGCGCTGCGCGGGGTCGGGCCGTTCCGCGGAGAGGCGCTCCAGTGGACCTCCGACCCGCCCGACGGCCTGCTCGTGCGCGTGCAGGTCGCCAACCAGGGCACGCAGGGGGGTCGCGCGAAGTGCCAGCTGAGGGCGCTCGATGCCTCGGAGCGGGTGCTCCGGGATTGGCCAGCCGTCTCGCCGGAGGTGCCGGGCGGCAGCACGATCACCTTCGAGGAGCGGATCGCCGGCATCCCCGCTGCGCCGGTCAGCGTCACGGTGAGGTGCCGCTAGCGTTCCCGCGCACGTGGCGCAGGATCGGGCGGGGGTCGGGCGGGGCGTCTATCCTGCCCGCGTGATCCGCTTCGTCAAGGTCGCGAGCACGGTCCTCTTCGGACTCTTCTGGGCAGCCGTGATCGCCCTGGTCGTCTTCGATATCCCGGGCGCCTCCCCCGGCGAGAACCGATTCCCGGATCCAGTCGATCGGCAGGCGGTGTACGACCCCGCCGGCGCGCTCGAGCCGGGCATCGAGCAGGCGCTCGAGTCGCAGATCGACGCGATCGAGGAACGCAGCGGCGCCGAGCTTGCCATCTACCTGCAGGTCGACGATTTCGCGACGGAGGACTCGAACCTGGAGGCTGCGCGGGCGCTGCTTGACCAGTGGGGGGTCGGGCGCGAGGGGTTCGACGACGGGCTCGTCTTCCTCGTCAGCCTCGAATCCAACCTGGTCCACGGCAAGGTCAGCTACTTTGCCGGGGCCGGCTTCCTGCGCGGCTACCTGTCGCAGGGCGACCTCCAGAGCGTGATCGATGAGGTGATCGTGCCGGCCGCCGTCCAGCGCGAGCTCGGCGGCGGGCTGATCTCGGCGCTCGACGTGGTGGGGGTTGCCATCACCCCGGCCGCCACCGATCGGCTCAACCTGCTGCGCCAGCTGAACGCGGTGCTTGGCCTGGTCGGCGCACCGATCACCTTCCTGGTGATCGTCGGCATCGCGTTCTTCGCATGGCGCAGAGAGGGCGACGACCCGGAGGTTCTCGACTCGGAATCGATCCTGATGGCGGGCCCGCCGGCCGAGATGACGCCCCCGCTGGCGACGGTGGTAAGACAGGGAAAGGCGACCCAGCATTCGCTCAACACCATGCTGATGGAGATCGCCAGCACCGGCAGAATCGCCTTCCAGAACCTGGATCAGATTGGCAAGGTGAAGTCGGACGACGAGCCGAACCCGCTGCTCGACCCGGCGATCGAGGTGCGCGACGAGGCCCCCAGCGGAGGTCGGCTGGCTGGTCCGCAACGGGCAGCCTGGGACCTCGTCCGCCAGCAGGCGCACGGCAGCGGCATCCTCTCCCGCGAACGCCTGTGGGCCCTGAACGGCGAGCTGGGGCCGATCAAGGACGCGCTCGAGGAGGAGGTCGTTCGCCTCGGCTGGTTCACCCGCAAGCCATCCGCGCTGATCACCCGATGGAGCCTGATCGGGTTCGGCGAGATGGCGCTCGGTGGACTCTTCCTGGCTGGCGGCTTCGTCATCCCCATGTCGGGTCTCACACTCCTCGGCGCGGCCACCGGGCTCGGCGGCCTCGCCTCGTGGGGGCTCGGTCAGTTCATGTCGCAGCGAACGAGCGATGGCGCCTACGTCGACGCCATGCTCAAGGCCTATCGACGTACGCTCAAGAAGACCCTGGAGCAGGCTCGCAGCATGGGGCAGGTGGTCGCCGAACCGACAGTCCGGATGCTCGCCGACACGCCCGACAAGGCGGTGGTCTGGGGGTTCGCGCTCGGCCTGCACGACGAGGTGGCCGAGGTGCTGCGCCGCAACCTGGAGGACGTCTCCGCCGACCCCGCGACGGCCGGCATGGCCTACTACCCGCTCTGGCTGGGCAGCACGCCATCCACGCTCTACCAGGGCGTGGCGACCGGCAGCATCTTCTCGGGCTCGGGCATGCCGGACATCGGGGGCATGTTCGGCGCCATCGGCAGCATCGGCTCGTCGCCGCCCTCGTCGTCGTCGGGAGGTGGAGGATTCGGCGGGGGCGGGAGCTCCGGCGGAGGGGGCGGGAGCGGCAGCTTCTGAGGCGGGCTCTGGCGCCGATGCGCGGCAGCGGGTATGGTGACGGCGATGCCATACGACCGACGACCTGACCGACGCCCCGGCGGCGGCCGACCCGGCGGTTCCGGACGACCCACCGGCGACCGTCCCGCCTTCGGCGACCGCCCGCAGCGCGACCGTCCCGCGTTCGGCGACCGTCCGCAGCGCGACCGCAGCGAG
>JALYNS010000347.1 GCA_030773035.1 Chloroflexota bacterium | reverse complement strand
GCCCAGAAGGCGCCGATCCCGAACGCGAAGGTGAAGTAGACGCTGAACGCAACGTCGCGCGTAGGGCCAGTTGCCCGATCGGCGAGGAAGGCCTGGAGCACCGGCGACTCGGAAAAGACGGCGGTGCCGAAGGGCAGCAGCAAGGGCACCAGCAGCACGAGATTCGACCCCGCGGCCAAGAAGGCAAGGATCCCGAACGCCGACAACAGGTAGTAGACGACGAGCGTCCGTCTCCGCCCGAACCGGTCTGAGAGCCAGCCGGCCAGGAGCGGCCCCACCACCGCGCCGACCAGCAGCAGGGCGTAGAGGATCGCGGTGGTCCCCTCCCCGATCCCCAGCGGCCCGCGCAGGTAGAGCAGCATGAATGGCGCGACGATGTCCAGGCCACGTCCCCCGGCGGCGATCAGGGAGGCGCCCAGGATCAGGCGCAGATCGCCGCGCCCCAGCACTTCGCCCAGCTGGCCGCGCACCGAGCCGGCGCCACGCGCCCGGGCCCGATAGGCACCTTCCTCGCGCACGCGCCACAGGATCAGCGTCCCCACCACCAGCGCCGGGATGCCGAACAGGGCAAGCGTCATCTGCCACCCCACGGCGCCGATCAGCGCCAGTCCAACAAACGGCACCAGCACCGTCCCCACGTTCCCGCCGCTGATGTGGGCGCTGATCGCGAAGCCGCGCCGCTCTGGCGGATAGAGATCGGAGAGCAGAGCATTCCCGATCACGTGCTGCGGGCTGGCCCCGATCCGCGCGACCGAGATGGCGCCCAGCAGCTGGCCAACGGAGTGCGTCAACCCGGAGAGGAGCAGACCACCCCCGAAGAGCAGCTGTCCCCCGCCGAGAAGCACCGGGCGCGCCACCCATCGGGTCAGGAAGCCGTAGAGCAGCTGCATCGAGCCGCCAACGGCGGTGGTGACGGCGATGAACAGGCCGATATCCCGCGGATTCAGTGCGAACTGCACGATCACGATCGGGTAGATCAGGGGCATCAGCGCCGATTGGGCATGGATCACGGCGTGCGAAAGGGCGAGCAGCCCCAGCGTCAGCCCGGGGCGGACGCGAGGCGGTGGCGGGCTCACGAGGACGCCGCGGCGGGCGGCGGATGGTCGGTCCGGCCCTTCCTGAGCACGACCAGCTGCCAGCCCACCAGCCCGATGAACATTGTCCCCACCGCCGCTCCGACCAGGAAGCCCGCCGGCGGCCCCCAGGTCTGCGCCACGATCCCGGCAAACGGGCCACCGATGGGTACCGAGCCGGCGAAGACGGTCACATAGAGGGACATCACCCGGCCGCGGAGCTGATCGGGGACGCTGCGCTGCACGACGACGTTGATGGAGTTGATCATGAGCATCGCGGAGAACCCCACGATCACGATCAACGGGAAGGCTGCGAGCGTGGTGCGGGAGAGGCCGAGCAGCGCCTCGAAGCTCACGAACGAGAGGCCACCTCCCAGGATCATGCCCACCAGCGGCCGACGCGAACCGAGGAACGCGAGCGACAGCGACCCGATCAGCGAGCCGAGCCCCATCGCCGCGAAGAGGGCGCCGAAGCCGTCGGCATCGAGCGACAGGGTGAACCTTGCGAAGAGCGGCAGGAGCGTCTGGAAGTTCATCCCAAAGGCGCCCATTCCTCCCAGCAGCACCAGCGGCCAGAGGACGGTGGGGGTGCGGATCGCGTAGCGGATCCCCTCCGCCAGGCTGAAGCGGATGGATGGCCGTTGGTCGGGCCGCGTGACCGGCTGCATGGCGGCTGGGTCCATCCGCAGGAGCGCCCCGAGGACGGCCAGGTAGCTGACGGCGTTGATCGCGAAGTTGAAGGCCGGGCCGTAGAGGGCGAGCGTGATCCCGGCGATCGCCGGGCCCAGCACGCGGGCCAGGTTGAACGAGGCCGAGTTGAGGGTGATCGCGTTCACCAGGTCGCTGCGCGGGACCAGCTCGGCGGCGAAGGACTGGCGCACCGGCATGTCCAGCGCGTTGACGAATCCAATGGCCAGGGCCAGCACCATGATCTGCCAGATCTCGATCAGCCCGGTGGCGGTGAGGACGAAGAGCGCCACCGCCTGGAGCGCCGCGAACGACTCCGTGAAGAGGAGCAGGCGTCGCTTGTCGAACCGATCGGCCAGGACTCCGCCCAGCGGCGCCAGCGCGAGCGAGGGCGCGAACTGCAGCGCCAGCACCACCCCGAGCTGGATCGGGCTGCCGCCCAGCAGCAGCACCAGCCATGGCTGGGAGACCGTCTGCATCCAGGTTCCCACCAGGCTGACGATCTGGCCGATCCAGTAGAGACGGAAGTTCCGGTGCCGGACGGCCGCGAAGCCGCTGCCGAGCTGGGTCATCGGCGCGAATGCTACAGACCGAAGTGCGCCATGCTTGGCAGGCATGCGACCACCGATCGCGCGGCTGACCGGTGCCGCGGCCCTGCTGGCCGTGGCAGTGGCCGTCTCCATCACGCTGTCGCCCAGCACCTTGCCGGGAGAACTCCTCCCCGGGGCGTCGCTGGCCGGCGGAGCAACGCCGCAGGGTGGTTCCGCGGGCAGCGGCCAGCCCGACCCCTCCCCATCGCAGCCCCACGACGGCAGAGGAACGGCCCGACCGGTCGCCCTGCTCCCCGTTTCCACGGCGGAGGCGATCGCATTGCAGGCCGCGGTCGATCGGGCGCGTGTGGCATTCGGCCTCGGCGCGGTCGCCATCGGCGTCTCGTCCGATGCGCGGATCGGCTGGAGCGGGGCCTCCGGCCCGGCGCGCGACGGTGTCACGCCGCTCAGCGGCGACACTCCGTTCGCGATCGCCAGCGTCACCAAGACCTTCACCTCGGCGATCGTCCTGCAGCTGGTCGACGAGGGGCGCGTCCGGCTCGACGCCCCGGTGACCGACTACCTGCCCGAGCTGACGCTGGCTGCGGGCGTGACGGTCGAGCAGCTGCTCGGCCACACCAGCGGCATTGCCGACCTGCTGGCGCCGATGCGCGACCTGCTGAACGCCGACACGTCGCGCGTCTGGACGCCGGCCGAGGTGCTGGCCCTGGTCGGGCCGTCGCACTTCCCGCCGGGCAGCGATTGGGGTTACTCGAACACGAACTACCTGGTCGCCGGGCTTCTCGTCGAGCGAGTCACCGGCAACGCGATGGCGGACGAGCTGGAGCGGCGCATCACCGGCCCGCTGGAGCTGGCGGGCACCGGCTTCCCGCCG
>JALYNS010000346.1 GCA_030773035.1 Chloroflexota bacterium | reverse complement strand
GCTTACGCGGGACGATCGGGGCGCGCTCCTGGGCAGCTTCACGGTCCTGGCCCTGGCCTTTTTCGCGCTTCCCACGCGGGTCCACGAACGGTATCACTTCCCGATCTTCGTGGTCTTTGCGCTCATGGTGGCCGGGAAGACCCTCTCCGAGAAACGGTGGCGCTGGTGGTACATCGTCATGGGGGTGCTCGCCTTCGTGAACCTGCACGCGGTGGCAACCCTCTCCAAACCGGGCTACGCCACGCCGGGTTTGATGAATGCGCCGTTGGGAGACCTCTTCCGCGCCGACGCCGTGGTGATTGCGGTCTCGGTTGCGAATACGGTGCTGTTTGGCGTCCTGCTCGTCGCCTGGGCGCGCGGAATCGCATGGCCCGCCCTGACGCCGCTGCTGCTCCGGATCAGCGGCCGCAGGCAGGTGACCGAGCTATCTCCCTCTGCGTCGCCCCCAATCCGTCCTGTCCTGGAGCGTGGTGTTCCGTCGCCGCGTCAGGTTGTATCCACCGCGGTCGTTGGTGAGGGTGCTCCGCGATCGGCGATGGGGCCTGTATCACGCTTCGCCGCACTGCTCACAAGGCCGATTCGGGCTCGCCTGAACGCGGGCTCGCCGCCTGCCGACAACACTGCCGCACTCACCAGGGAGGGCGGCGGCCGCCTGGACAGGCGTGACCTGATGATGCTGATCGGCATCCTGGTCGTCACCTTCGCCGTTCGGTCGTACCGCATCGACCAGCCGAGGGGCGTCTATTTCGACGAGCTCTATTACCCGCTCACCGCGACCGAATTCCTCCAGGAATGGCGCTACGACATCAAGACCGAGATCTTCGAGTACACGCACCCGCACTTGTCCAAGTACATCCAGGCGATGAGCCTGGCTGCGTTTGGCAACGATCGGGTCACCGACACGTCGGAGGTCGGCGCGCCGGTGCGGGCCGTCGCGTTTGAGCCGGCTTACTTCGCTCCAGGGGTCGACGGCGGGTATGGCGGCGACCGCATCGCGGTGGCAACCGGATCCGAGGTCCGCATCGCTCCGCAAGCAGCCTTCGCCAGGGCGGTGACCGTGTCCCTGCCGGGCGCGAGTCAGGTGGCCTTCGACACCGCGACGCATCGGTTATACGCCGCCGATGAGGACGGTGTGGTGTGGGCGATCAGCGGTGGAACAATTGACATCGCGTTGCAAGGCGGCAGCGCGCCAGAGCCGGTCCATGTCGCCGATCTTCGTGGCGAGATCACACACCTGCTGATCATCACCGCTGGTCGCGTGATCGCCGTCACCGATGGCAATCACCTCACGCTGCTCGATGGGGTAAGTGGGGACGAGCTGGCGTCGGCGGATGTTCTGGAACTGAGCAGCATCGTTGCGCTCCCCGTCGGGGGCGAGATCGACGTTGTGGCTGCGACGCCGACAGGGCTGGTGCGGCTCGACGGGACCAGCCTTCTTGAACTCTCGAGGGTTGACCTGCCGGCGCGTTCCCTCGGGGTGGAATTCGTGGAAGGCGGCGACTTTGAATCGCGCAATGAGTCGACGTTACCCGTTCCGACACTCTACGCCGCACTTGACTCCCGCCAGATGGCCGCGGTGCAGGTCGGTGCGGATGGCAACCTCACCTTCTTCGACCTGTTTGCGATGCCCGGTCCCGTGATCGACGTGCGTTGGGACCGGCCATCGAACATGCTCCACGTGCTTGGCCTCACGGCCGCGGGTGTCCCGACGATCTACGTCGTCGAGCCGCATACCAACTCAGTCTTCGCGGACGCGCCCCTTCCCTTCGAACCGGTTGCCTGGACGCTCGACGCACAGCCCGATACCCCGTCGCTCGACCGTCAGCACGCCCTCGCCTTTGCGTCGGACGGCAGCGTGGCGAGCGTCGACACCGGCGGCCACGCATGGGCATTTCGGCTCCCCGGGCTCATCGCCGGCACGCTCACCGCCGCCCTGATGTACCTGATGGCTCGCATGCTGTTCCGGCGAAGGATCGTCGCCGTTCTCTTGGCGGTGGTGATGGCGCTCGACGGCCTGCTCTTCATCCAGGGCCGGATCGCCATGAACGACTCGCTCCTCGGCTTCTTCATCGTTTACGCGTTCACGCTGCTCCTGGCCCTCATGGAGTCTCGCGCCCGGGGACTCGGTCGTTGGCTGATTCCCCTCTTCGGGCTGCCTGTGGTTGGACTTCTCCTGGGAATGGCGCTCGCCACCAAATGGGTCGGGGCGTACGCGATCGGCGGCGCAATCCTGCTGGTTCTCTCGCGAACGAGGGCAGGGCGCTGGTTGGCGCTCGCAGGGTTCATCCTGCTGACCGGGGTCTTCGGATTCCAGGCGTTGGCCGGGCAGCCACCAAACGTCACGTTCCTGCTGCTGATGCTCGCCCTGACGGCATTCACCGGCATCGCCATCGTTCGCCCGGCATCCGAGCCACCAAACGACTCTGGTGGTCTGCCCAGCTGGGTAGATCCGGCCCGGCGCTTCGCCATCCCCTTCGCCCTGGCGATGGCATCTCTGCTTGTCATCCCGGTCGTCGTTTACGTGGTCAGCTACATCCCGTGGGCATATGCAGACCACGCTCTTCCGCAGCTAATCACCGGATGGCCCCCCGGTCATACCGGTCCAACCTTCCTCGACATGCAGTCGCAGATGTACCAGTACCACAACGACCTGCGGACGCCACACGCCGCCAGTTCGCCGTGGTGGGCGTGGCCGTTCGCGTTGAAGCCGGTGTGGGGCTATCTCAGTACGTTCAGCGACGGCTCTCAGGCGTTGATGCTGCTGACTGCCAATCCGATGCTCCTGTGGATGGCGGTGCCGGCGGCCGGGTTTGGCATCTGGCAGGCATGGCGCCGCCGCAGCATGGCATTGGCCTTCGTCCTCATTGCGTTCCTGTCGCTGTGGCTGCCATGGGCCCGCATCGACCGGGTGGCATACAACTACCACTGGTACGTGCCACTGCCGTTCGTGTACCTGCTGCTCGCCTATTTCCTTGCTGAGCTGTGGGGCGGCCCGTCCAGGCGCACCTGGGGGCTCGCCCGGGTGGCCTTCGCGTTGGTCCTGATCACGCCCGCACTGATGTGGCTGCTCAAGGACGTCCTGTGCTCCGTGGCTGGCGTCACCCAGATCAATCCGAACTCGTTCCAGTGCAGCCGGTCCATCCTGGACGTCATCGTGCCAATCGAGATCTGGCTGGTCGCTTCCCTGATCGCGGCGTGGTTCGTCCTCGGTATGCGCAACCCGCGGCGCCTGGTTCTGCTGGTGCTTGCCGCGGCCGCGGTTGGTTTCGTGGTGCTCTACCCGGCACTTTCCGCGCTGCCGATCCCCAGCGGCTGGCCGTTCATCTACCAGGGGCTGCTGCCGACCTGGGACATCTCGTTCCAGTTCAGCTCGAACACCTCCCCGGTATCGGAGATCCCGCTGCTGGGGGTCGGGGCGGCCCTGACTGCCATTGCAGCTGCCGGCTTGACCTGGTTCGTGATGCGGCGGATGAGTC
>JALYNS010000345.1 GCA_030773035.1 Chloroflexota bacterium | reverse complement strand
CCGACGCGCAGCGTGCCGAGGCGGGCCTTGAGCTTGTCGATGAGCGGCTCGTAGACGCTCTCCTGCACGAAGAGGCGGCTTCCGGCGCAGCACACCTCGCCCTGGTTGAAGTAGATGCCGTTGATGATCCCCTCGATCGCCTGGTCGAGCGGCGCGTCGTCGAAGACGATGTTGGCCGCCTTGCCGCCCAGCTCCAGGGTCAGCTTCTTGCGGCTGCCGGCCACAGCCCGCCCGATCATCTTGCCGACTGCCGTGGAGCCGGTGAAGGCGACCTTGTTGACGTCGGGATGGCGGACCAGCTCCATTCCGATCTCGCCCGGCCCGGTGATGATGTTCACGACGCCTGGCGGCAGCTCCGCCTGGCGCACCACATCGGCGAACAGGTAGGCGGTGAGCGGCGTGGTTGAGGCGGGCTTGAGGATGACCGTGTTGCCAGCGGCCAGTGCCGGCGCGATCTTCCACGCCAGCATCAGCAGCGGGAAGTTCCACGGGATGATCTGCGCCGCCACGCCAAGCGCGCCCGGCTTGCGGCCGGGGAAGGCGTAATCGAGCTTGTCGGCCCAGCCGGCGTAGTAGAAGAAGTGGGCCGCCGCCAGCGGCACGTCGACGTCGCGGCTCTCCTTGATCGGCTTGCCGGAGTTCATCGTCTCGACCACGGCGAACTCGCGGGAGCGTTCCTGCATGATCCGCGCGATGCGGTAGAGATACTTCGCCCGCTCGCTGCCGGGGAGGCGCGACCAGACCGTGTCGTGAGCCCGACGCGCGGCTGAGACAGCCCGCTTGACGTCCGCCTTCGAGGCACGGGCGACGTGGGAGAGAGACTCTTCGGTGGCCGGGTTGATCACCTCGAAGGTCGCCCTGGGCTTGCTCGGCGCGAATTCATTGTTGATGAAGAGGCCGTACTCGCGACGGATGTCGATATGGTCGGTCGACTCCGGGGCGGCGGCGTACTCCCATGGAGAGCCGCTCTTGGAGAGCCCCCACGACGCCGGGGCGGGCCGGCTTTCTGGCTTCTTGACGAGGGTCACGCGGCCGATTATCGCACGGGGCATCGGCGTCTCAGGCGGGGAGGCTCCCCTCCAGGGCGAGCAGGATCCGCTTCCGGTCGAGGCCGCCGGAGTAGCCGCCCAGCGTGCCGTCGGCGTGCAGGACGCGGTGGCACGGCACCACGATCGGGATCGGGTTCGAGCCGAGCGCGTTGCCGGCGGCGCGGGCCGCCAATGGCGATCCGGCGGCGCGAGCCATGCTCCCGTAGGTCGTGATCTGGCCGAACGGGACGCCGGCGGTGGCCCGCAGCACGCCTCGGGCGAAGCCATGGACCAGCGACCAATCGATCGGCAGGTCGAAGCGTCGTCGATTGCTGGCGAAGTAGCCGTCGATCTGGCGACGGACCTCATCGGTGCGCTTCGTGGCACGCAGGATCCGTGGACTCACCTCTTCCGCCACCTCCCGCATCACCGCGTCTCCGGCCTCGCTGTCATACGCGACTCGCAACAGGCCACGCGGTGTGACAAAGACCGTCAGCTCACCGAGCGGCGAGTCGATCGACGCGTACGCCACGTCCAACAGGCGGGCGTCCGCGGCGCCTCGCGCCAGCGCGGCAGTGAGGCGTGGGCGGTCCAGGAACGGGTCGGGGCGAGCCTCACGCAGGCGCTGCTCGAGATCGGTCATCGGTCAACCTCCATGCGCAGCCGGCGCAGGCCGGCGCTGACGTTCTGCCGAGCGGCCTCCTCGCTGATCCCCATCCGCTCGCCGACGTCGCGGTAGGCGAGGTCGAAGACGAACCGATGCACCAGCGCCGCGCGCTGCTTGGCTGGCAGGGCGCGCACGGAGGTCCACAGCCAGTCGTCGGAGGGTCGGTATGCCGGTCCGGCCAGCCGATCCGCGACCCCGTCCAGGTCACCGGCCCGGTGTCGCTGGCGGGATCGGACCGTATCGGTCGCCTTGCGCTGCGCGATCACGTACAGCCACGCTCGCAGGTTGTCGGCGTGGCGCAATCGCGGATAGGCACGCAGCGCCGAGAGCAGCGTCTCCTGCAGACAGTCCTCCGCATCGACCGGGCCCACGCTGGCGACCAGGAACCGATGCAGCTCGGCGGCGTGATCGTCGACGAGCCGCTGGAACGGTGGCAATTGCACACGAGGGGAAACGCGGCGGGCCACCGATTCGTGAGCCGTCAGGCTAGTCCAGCGTGAAATAGTCGCCGCCGGAGTAGCGGCCGCTTCGCTCCTTGCGGATCTGCATCAGGATGTCGTTCAGCAGGCTGGAGGCGCCGAAGCGGAATCGGTCGGGGGTCATCCAGTCAGGCCCCAGCGTCTCGTACAGGACCGTCAGGTAGGCGATCGCCTCCTTGGCCGTGCGGATCCCACCGGCAGGCTTCATCCCCACCGCGCGTCCGGTCTGGGCGTAGAAGTCGCGGATCGCCTCGAGCATGACCAGGGTCACCGGCAGCGTGGAGGCGGGCTGCACCTTGCCGGTCGAGGTCTTGATGAAGTCGGCTCCCGCCGCCATGGCCAGGACCGATGCGCGCCGCACGTTGTCGTAGGTCTCGAGCTCGCCGGTCTCCTGGATCACCTTGAGATGGTGCTCCCCGGTCGCCTGCTTGACCGCGACGATCTCATCGTAGACCTGGGCATATTCCCCGGCCAGGAAGGCGCCGCGGTCGATGACCATGTCGATCTCGTCCGCGCCAGCGGCCACGGCCTGGCGGACGTCCTCGAGCTTCACCGCCAGCGCCGTCTGGCCCGACGGGAAGTAGGTGGCAACCGAGGCGACCTTCACGCTTGACCCTGCCAGCGCAGCCTTCGCGGTGGCGATCATGTTCGGGTAGACGCACAGCGCCGCGACACTCGGGATGGTGGGATCGGTCGGGTCCGGGCGGCGCGCCTTGCCGGCCAGGGCACGGATCTTGCCGGGCGTGTCCTTTCCTTCGAGCGTGGTCAGATCGATCATCCGGATCGCCAGATCGAGGGCCCACAGCTTGGACTCGCGCTTGATGCTGCGTTTGGCGAGCATCCCGGCTCGCTCCTCGATGCCAACCTGGTCGACCGCCCAGACACGGCCCAGCAGGTTCCCAAGCGCCTGGTGACGGGGGGCGCTCAGATCGCGAGCGGCGTTGCTCCGGACCGGCGTTGTCGTCATCGGCCAGCCATTGTACTGCCCGTCTCCGCCGGTCCCGGTGCTACGCTCCGGAGCGTGGACGCCGAGCTGCTGGTTTACTGCCTGACCCGCGATCGCGAGCTCGCCGCTGCGCTCGACGACCGGCTGAGCGGCGCCCTGGCCTTCTTCTACAACGACGCTGCGCGGCTGCACCAGGCGGTCGTGCTGCGCCAGCCTGATCTCGTGCTGGTGGACACCGGCGCGATCCGCGAGGAGTACGGCGACGCAGGGCTTGGCCCGGTCGTCGCCTTTCTACGCGAACGTGCCCCGGCTGCCCGCCTGGCGGTTCGCCCGACGCCCGGCGCCGAGTGGCTGGTCAAGGCCGAGGCAGGCGAGCGCGTGGAACTGGTGCCGGCGGAGCGTGGCGCGTGCGTCGGTGCGATGGCCGGCCTGTGCGGCGCCACCTGAGCCACGGCCCTTGGCGCGCGCTCCCGGAATGTCACCTGACGAGAGATGGGGGCCGATAATCTACGCGGCGTGCACGGGATAGCGCAGATGCGTGACACTCACACCGGTGACGACTGTCGGATTCCCGAGGACGATCGGTGTGTTCGCGAGGCGGTCGAACAGCCGCACTCCTGAGCCGAGCAACACGGCAGCCAGATCAATGTGGATCTCGTCGAGCAGCCCGGCGTCCAGGCACTGCTGGATCGTCTCGGCGCCGTGCACTCCCACGGACTTCGGGGCGGCAGCCGATTTCGCTCGAGCAACGGCGCTTTCAATGCCGTCGGTGACGAACTCGACGGTCGAGCCGGGTCGTGGCCAGCCGTCGGGCACGTAGTGGGTGACGACGAAGGCGGGCACATCCCACGGGTGCTGGCCGTCCCAGCCGTCGGCACGCTCGAACGTGCGCCGACCGGTGAGCATGGCGCCGACCTCAGCCACCAAGTCCTTCAGGTGGTCGGTGCTCGGCGCCGAGACGTGGAACGTCATTCCCGATGTCGTGCTCGCTGTGGGGACCTCGACGTCGCCCGAGAAGTACCAGTCGAACACTTCGGCGACCCCGTCGTTCTCGTCGGCGACGTACCCGTCGAGCGACATCGACATGAGGGCGACCACCTTGGTCATGGTGCAACTC
>JALYNS010000344.1 GCA_030773035.1 Chloroflexota bacterium | reverse complement strand
AACAACCCCGATGGCATCCAGGGCCACAACTTCGGCACCCAGGTGACCCACGCGGAGGGCGGCCTGACCCTGCAGGGGCGGCTGACCCTGGTGCGATACAACAACGAGCCGCAGTTCTTCATCGCGGATGCCGACGTGCTCCTCAGCATGGCCGCCGACCTGATGGAGCGCCTCGGCGAGCACATCGAGCCGGAGATGGTTGAGCCGGAGCTGGTGGCTCGCCTGCGCGAGGCGGTCGACCTGATCGAACGGCGCGGCAAGCCCCGCGGGTGACCGCCGGGACTCGAGTCTTCCTGGCGGCCACCGGCCAGAACCGCGGCAAGACGACTGCCTCCCTGGGGCTCACCGCAGCGATCATCGGCCGGGGGGCGAAGACCGGCTTCATCAAGCCGGTCGGTCAGCGCTACCTGGTCGTCGAAGGGACGCGCGCCGATGAGGACGCCGTGCTCATGAAGGCGGTCTTCGGCCTGCCCGACGCCCTCGACGACATGAGCCCGGTGACCCTGCCGCGACACTTCACGACCGACTACATCATGGGCCAGGTCGACGAGGACCTCGAGCGCGAGGTGACCGACGCCGCGGCGCGGGTGGCCTCCGGCAAGGATCTGCTGCTGGTCGAAGGGACCGGCCACGCCGGGGTGGGCGCGGTGGTCGGGCTCTCGAACGCCCGCGTCGCAGCCCTGCTGGAGGCGCCGGTGGTGATCGTCAGCGAGGGTGGCGTCGGCCGCCCGATTGACGAGATCGTGCTCAACCATGCCCTCTTCGAGCGGCACGGCGTCCGCGTCATGGGGGCCCTCGTCAACAAGGTCGACATCGACTCGCACCCGCATCTTCCCGAGGTGCTGCGGCGCGGCCTGGGGCAGCACCACATCGAGCTGCTTGGCTGCATCCCGTACAGCGAGCTGCTGGCCAACCCCTCGCTGGAGCTGATCGCGACCCACCTCGAGGGCGAGCTGTTGACCGGAGAGGCGGCTCCCGGGCGGACGGTGGCTCACGTGGCCATCGGGGCGATGCGCGCCGAGCACGCCACCGTGCTGATCCGTGATCGGACCCTGCTCATCACCCCCGGCGACCGCGACGACCTGATCAGCATGGCGCTTGCCCTCAACGCCGCCGGCGACGGCGGACGGGTGACGGGACTTGTCCTTACCGGCGGCCTCATGCCGGACGTGGCGACGCTGGCCGACCTGCGGACGGCAGGTCTCTTCGCCTTCCTGGTGGCGAGTGACACCTATCGGACCGCGCAGGCGGTTGATGAGATCCTGGTCAAGACCCACCCCACCGACACCGACAAGATCGAGACCATCATCCAGCTGGTCAGCGGTGCCATCGAGATCGAGGGCTTCCTGGCCCGCCTCTAGCCCCCTCCGGCCCGGCGGGGTAGCATGCCGCGCATGACAGCCACGCGCCACACCGTCGATCGGCTGCACTTCACGGGCGATGAGGAGGCTGATCGGCTCCTCGCCAGCGAGCCGCTCGCGCTCCTGATCGGCTTCGCTCTCGACCAGCAGGTCACCGTCCAGAAGGCATTCTCCGGCCCGGCGGAGCTGCGCCGCCGCATCGGCCACCTCGATGCGGGGGCCCTCGCCAGGATGGATCCAGACGAGCTGGCGACCGCCTTCCGGCAGCGGCCGGCGTTGCATCGCTTCCCCGCGGCGATGGCCGGTCGCGTGCAGGCTCTCTGCGCCGTCGTGGCGGGTGCATACGGGGGCGACGCCAGCCGGGTCTGGACCGATGCCCGTGACGGGCGGGACCTCCAGGCGCGCCTGCTGGCTCTGCCGTCGATCGGCGAGATGAAGGCGCGATCGCTGATCGCCATCCTCGGCAAGCGCTTCGGTCTGCAGCTGCCGGGGCTGGATGCAGTGATGCCCGCGCATCCCACCCTGGGCGACGTCGACTCGGCCGAGGCGCTGGCCAGCTACCAGGCCGGCAAGCGAGCCTGGAAGGCGGCGCATCGGGCCAGCCAGGGGTAACCGGCAGCCGCCCAAAAGGAAGGAGGCCGGACGTGGGCACTCGCCGGCCTCCTCGTTCGCCGCAGCGCGATCGGTCGGTGGACCGGCGCGCGCGGTGACGCCAGCATCATACGAACGGCACCCCCGACGTCACTAGTACTTTGTAGCCGGATCTGCGTCAGGCGACATCCCAGGCGAGGGGCATGTTGTCGGTGAGGCGTGTGCGCCCGATCCAGACCGCCACCAGCGCAAGGGCGGGGCCGGTCACGCGCCGGAGCTCGACCAGGGTCGCGGCGTCGGCGACGCTGATGTAGTCGGGGCGCGCCATCGACTCTGCGGCGATCAGATCGGTCATTCGCGCCCGCAGCACCTCTGCCGAGCGCTCGCCCGCTTCGTACGCCGCCTTTGCGGCGTTGAGCGCGGCGAAGAGGCATGCGGCCGCGTGCCTCTCTTCGATCGAAAGCTGGGCGTTGGCGCTGGACAGCGCCAGCCCATCCGCCTCGCGCACCGTGGGGCAGACGACCATCTCCACGTTCATGAACAGGTCGCGCATCATTCGTCGCAGGATCACCACCTGCTGGGCATGCCGCTGGCCCAGGTAGATGCTGGCCGGTCCGACGAAGTGCAGCATCTTGAGCATCACCGTGGTGAGACCTTCCAGGTGCCCGGGCCGCGACGCTCCCTCCAGCTGGCGAGTCAGACCCTCAACCGTGACGCGGGTCACGTCGTCCGGCGGATAGAGGGTCGAGACCTCCGGCAGGAAGACCAGGTCGGCACCATCCCGCTCGAGCAGCGCCAGGTCGCGGTGCTCGTCGCGATGCATCGCGCTGGCTTCGTCGAGGGCAGGGAACTCACCGGGGTTCACGAACGCGCTGACCACCACGCAGCCGTTCTCGGCGTGTGCGCGACGCACCAGTGACAGCTGGCCGTCGTGCAGGACGCCCATGGTCGGCACGAAGCCGACCGAGTCGCCCCCCAGGCGCCGCTCCAGGATCGCGGCCCGCAGGTCCGGGATGGTGCGCAGGACCTGCACCGTCAGCGCCGGCGGGAGCGGCCCGTGCGCGCGGGGCGCTCCGCGGGGTGAGCCTTGCGGTAGCGATCGATGAAGAGGTCCCACAGGCGCTCGGCGACCTGGCGCTTGGGCAGCATCGGCCACTCGCTCAGAACGCCCTCGGCACCGAAGACCGTCACCTTGTTCTCGTCCGAGCCGATCGCGTCGAACGGCCCGCCGACCTGGTTGCCGACGATCAGGTCGAGCCCCTTGTCACGCAGCTTGCTCCGCGCGTTCGCCTCGAGGTCGTCGCTCTCCGCCGCGAAGCCGATCAGGAACGGGCGCGTGCCGTCGGCCATCTCGCCGACCTCGGCGATGATGTCTGGGTTCGGCACGAGGTCGATCTGCAGCTCGCCCCCGTCGCGCTTGATCTTGCGGCCGCTGGCGCGCTTCGGCGCGAAATCGGCTACCGCCGCGGCCATCACCAGC
>JALYNS010000343.1 GCA_030773035.1 Chloroflexota bacterium | reverse complement strand
CCGCGTGCAGCGTGTAGCGACCCGCCGCGACGTCGACGCCGACCTGGTCGAATCGCGCCGGCGCCATCTGGCTGGCGGTCGCGCGCTTCCAGATCAGCTCGTAGAGGCGAAACTCATCGGGCTTCAGGTGCGCCCGCATGCTCTCCGGGGAGCGGGCGAAGCTCGACGGGCGGATCGCCTCGTGCGCCTCCTGGGCGCCGCGGGTCCGGTTGCGGTAGGCGTTCGGCTTGTCGGGCACGAACTCGGCGCCGAATCGGTCGCCGATCACGGCGCGCGCTTCGCTGACCGCACTGCTGGCGATCGAGAGCGAGTCGGTGCGCATATAGGTGATGAGGCCCACCTGCCCCTCGGGCAGCGCGATCCCCTCGTACAGCGACTGGGCCACGCTCATCGTGCGCTTGGCCCCGAAGCCGAGCTTGCGCGACGCCTCCTGCTGGAGAGTGCTTGTCGTGAACGGGGGCGGCGCCGACTTCTTCTGCTGCGTGCGACTGACCGATGCGACGGCGTACTCGGCCGCGCGCAGGGCGGCCTCGTGCTCGCGGGCCTCTGCCTCGGAGCCGATCTTGGCTTTCTTGCCGTCGATCTTGGTCAGCTCGACGCTGAAGCGGCCGGTCCCCTCGCGGCGTGCCAGCTCGGCCGCAATGGTCCAGTACTCATCGGCCTTGAAGGCATCGATCTCGCGCTCGCGGTCGACCACCAGGCGCACCGCCACGCTCTGCACCCGCCCCGCCGACAGGCCACGGCGGATCTTGCTGCTGACCAGCGGGCTCAGCTTGTATCCGACCAGGCGGTCGATCACGCGCCGCGCCTGCTGGGCGTTGACCAGGTCGAGGTTGACGGCCCGTGGGTTGGCAAAGGCCGCGTCAATGGCCGGTTTGGTGATCTCGCTGAAGGTGACGCGTCGAACGCGCTCATCGTCCAGCCCGGCGTACTCGGCGATATGCCAGGCGATCGACTCGCCCTCGCGGTCAAGGTCGGTGGCGAGCCAGACGGTGTCGGCCCGGCGCGCCAGCTCGGCGAGCTTCTCCAGCTCGCGGCGCCGCTCCTTGAGCGGCTCGTAGCGGGGCGCGAAGTCGTGCTCGAGATCGACTCCCAAGCTGCGCTGTGGGAGGTCTCGGACGTGCCCGTAGGACGCGGTGACGGTGTAGCCGGGCCCCAGGTACCGCTCGATCGTCTTGGCCTTGGCGGGCGACTCGACGATCACCAGGTGGCCGCTGGGACGCTTCTTGGGGGCCATCGGTCAGGGAGTGTAGCACCGGCCATCCGGCGCTCCGGATGAGCCGATCAGCCGATGAAGTTCCAGACGACGATCACCTTTCCGCCCTGTACGGCGATCCCGATGCCGACCCGGGTGTAGTGCGTGCCGAGGATGTTGCCGATGTGATTGGGGAGGCCGGGGTAGGGCTCGGACATGAACTGCGCCTGGCACCAGTCGAGCGTCTGGGTCGTCGTTCGACTGCTGTTGTTGTTCATGCACAGGTTCTCGCCGTTCCAGCCGAAGCCGAGCCCCGCCGCTCGCAGGCGATCCTCGTGCGACGACCCATTTCGGCCCGTGTGGCCGAAGTAGTTGTACCGAACCTGCTCCCAGGCATGAGCCAGGGCGACCGCCTCGATGGCCTTGTCATAGACCAGCGGCGCCAGTCCGTACGCGGCTCGGGCAGCGTTCACCTGGTTCAGGGCGTAGCCCACCAGCGTCGCCGACGGAGCCGGCCCGGACACGGCGGGGCGCGGCGCAGGCTTGGTGGTGAAGGTCAGGCTGGCCTCCACCGGATTTCCGTCGGCGTCGACGGCGCCGGCGGCCAGGCTCACGTCGAAGCGGTGGCCGGCGGCGAAGGCCCGGGCGGGGCTGAACCGCAGCTGGGTCGCCGAGGCGTTCCAGACCAGGCTGCCGGTCAGCGCCTTGCCGGTCGATCGATCACGCACCTGGAGGGCGGCACCCACCGCTGCGGGATCGACCGGCTGGCTGAACCACAGCACGACCTCCTTGTCGCTGACCCGGGTGGCGCCCGCCGACGGCGTGCTCTGCACCAGCTGCGCGCTGGCGCGGGTGGTGAACGAGAACGAGGCGTCACCGGAGAGCGGATTGCCGTTGACGTCGTGAACGCCGGTCAGCGACGCGGCGTATCGGGCATCCGAGCCGAGTCGCTCGATGGGGGTGAAGGTCATGGTGCTCCCCTCCCAGCGGAAGAGGCCCGGCACCGCGGGGCTGAGCAGGAAGGCCCGCTCAACCTCGCCGCGATTCATGGCGGTGCTGAAGGTGATCGAGATCGACGTCGCAGCGCTCACCTCCGATGCGCTGTCGCGCGGCGGCGCGACCTCCTCTGGCACCCTCGCATCCAGGATGGAGGAGTCAACCGCCTGCTCCGCCACGAACCGTACGCCGAACTCCTGGATCCGCGGCGCGGTCTCGGTCGTGAAGCTGTATGTCGCAGGAGCCCCGAGCAGCGCACCGCTGGCGCCGCGCGCCGAGGCAGCGACCACCAACGCGTAGCGCTGGTCGGTCGACCACAGGCCGAGGGGGGTCACCCGCAGCTTGCGCCCGTCTTCGCTCCAGGAGACGCGGACGTTGTGCGAGGGGGTGACGTTCAGCGCGGCCTCGACCGATGCGCGATCCATCTCGTGGCTGAAGGTGAGGGTCACCGCCTGGTGCGTGCCGATGCCGATGCCGACATTGGCGGGAAGGATCGACGGCGGTGCGGGCAGGACAGTGGCCAGCCCGGCCTGCGCGGCGCCGCTGGCCGAGATGGCCGCGGCCACAGCCAACGCAGAGCCGACGATCAGCCCACGGGGGATGGCGGGATGCCGACGCAGCTGCGTCATGAGCAAGGCAAGGGGAAGGCGCGATCCGAGGCGCCCACGGCGGATCGAGATCAATAAACGGTGACTCCTGTCACGGGCGGACCGCGGTCGGGGCACGAGACGCGGCTACCTGGTGGCTGGGCAAGTATACCCGCCGATCACGCTGCAGGGCCGCGCGGGGAGCCGATGCGGCGCGCGGTGAGGGTCGCGTGGAAGGTCGCGCCGCCGTATGACTCGACCAGTCCGCGTGCCTCCAGCAGTGTCAACGTGCTGGCCAACGGGCCGGTGGCA
>JALYNS010000342.1 GCA_030773035.1 Chloroflexota bacterium | reverse complement strand
GAGTGGCCGCCAATCGGAGCCTGCGCGCCGTCCTTCGCGAGCGGCTGGCGGCAATCGGGCTGCCGCTCCTCGTGCCTCCGCCGGCATGGTGCACCGACAACGGGGCCATGATCGGCGCCGCCGGCGGGTTCCGCTTCGCGGCGGGCGACCGCGCCGGCGCGGCGCTGGAGGCGACACCCAACCTGGCGCTCGCCTGGCTCGACGCGTGACCGGCCCCCTCGTGCCGGAACGCCTGCTGCCGCCGACTCCAGGCCAGCTGCGGCGCCTGCTTGCCGCGGAGCGGCTCCGGCCGCGCAAGGCGCTCAGCCAGAACTTCCTGACCGATGCCGCCGCCCTCGACGCCATCGTGGCCGCCGCCGAGCTGCGACCGGGCGACCGGGTGGTGGAGGTCGGCCCCGGCCTTGGGGTGCTGACCCGGCGGCTGCTGGCGGCCGGCGCATCGGTCCTGGCGGTGGAGCTCGATCCCCGGCTGGCGGCGTACCTTCGACGCGAGCTGGGCTCGCTGCCAGGCTTCGAGCTGATCGAGGCAGACGCCCTGTCGCTCCATCCACGCGACTGCTTCCCCGGTGAGGACTTCAAGCTGGTCGCCAACATCCCGTACCACATCACCAGCCCGCTCCTGCACGCCTTTCTGGAGGGGGAGCGGCCGCCGCAGCTGGCCGTGCTGCTGGTGCAGGCGGAGGTCGCCGAGCGCGTGGCGGCCCCGCCCGGCCAGATGAGCTACCTGTCGGTCTTCGTACAGAACGTGGCCGCGCCTGAGATCGTCGGGCGCGTGCCGGCGGCCTCATTCGAGCCGGCGCCGGAGGTCGACTCCGCGATCCTCCGTCTGCGTCGACGCGCCTCCCCCGAGGTCGCCGTCGGGTCGGGCCGCGAACCCTTCTACCGGGTCGTGCAGGCCGGCTTCCGGCAGCGGCGCAAGCAGCTCCACAACGCGCTCGGGCGTGAGCTGCCGGTTCCCCGGCCCGCGCTGGAGGCCGCCTTCGCCGCGTGTGCCATCGACTCGGAGCGGCGCGCGCAGACGCTCTCGCTTGGAGAGTGGGCATGTCTGACCGTTCACCTCGGCCCGCTCCTCGAGCCGGAGGGCGGCGACCGATGATCCCGATCAGCCTGGAGGCTCCTGCCAAGCTCAACCTGTCGCTGCGGGTGGTGGGCCGGCGGGCGGACGGCTACCACCTGCTCGAGACCGAGATGGTCCTGCTCGAGCTGGCCGATCGACTGCTGCTCCTCCCCGGAGCCACCGGCCTGCGGGTCGAGGCGCCACCCGAGGAGGAGATTCCCGTCGACAGGCGCAACCTGGCCTGGCGTGGCCTGCTTGCTGGTCTGGGAGCGGAGCCGGAGCTCGTCTGCCTCGCGCTGGAGAAGCGCATCCCGGCGGCATCGGGGCTCGGCGGTGGGTCGTCGGATGCCGCTGCCGCCTGGCGCCTTGGCCGCCATGCATCGGGCGCGGCGAAGGTTGCAACCGCTGAGGAGCTGGTCGAACTTGCGCTGCTCGGGGCCGATGTCCCCTTCTTCGCGGCGCAGTGCGTCTCGGCGCGGGTGGAGGGGGTCGGTGAGCGCGTTGCGCCGTTGCCGCCTCCCACGCCGGCCCAGGCCATCCTGGTCCATCCCGGCTTCAGGCTGTCGACCCAGGCCGTCTTCGCCGAGCTGCGACCAGGCGACCTGGCCACCGATCGGCCGGAGAGCAACGATCTGCTGGCGCCGGCGCTTCGCCTGCGTCCCGAGCTCGCCGACGTCCTGCGCCAGGTTGCCGATGCCTGCGGCGAGGCGCGCCTCACCGGGTCGGGATCCACCGTCTTCGCGCTGAGCGACGACCCCGCGCGCATGGCCGGCATGGCGGCGCAGCTTCGACGCGCCGGTTTGCGCACGACCGAGACCCGCATCCGATCGGCCCCGACGGCGATCCGCGAGCTTCATGACGCGCCGGACGATGGTGGCGCCCCGCCGTCGGGCGTGGGATGATCCGATCCTTCATGGAGGAGTCATGACCGGACGCGTCGCAGTCCAGACCGATGCGGCGCCTGCCGCGATCGGGGCGTACAGCCAGGCGATCCGTGCCGGCAATCTGATCTTCACCTCCGGGCAGGTGGGCGCCGATCCGGCGTCAGGCGTCCTGGCCGAGGGTGTCGCCGCGCAGGCTGAGCGCGCGCTCGACAACCTGGCGTCGGTCCTGGGCGCGGCCGGCTCCGGGTTCGACCGTGTCGTGAAGACGGTGATCTTCCTGACCAGCGTCGACGACTGGTCGACCGTCAACGAGGCGTACGCCCGCCGCATGGTGGAGCCCTATCCGGCGCGCTCGACGGTCACCGTCCGGGCGTTGCCCAAGGGAGCCCTGGTCGAGATCGAGATGGTCGCCCTCGCCGGCGACGAGCCAGGGGAGCCTGAGCGATCGTGGTAGCGACCGCGGCCATTGTGCTGGCCGCCGGCCAGGGAACGCGCATGCGGTCCCGCCTGCCCAAGGTGCTGCACCCCCTGGCCGGCCGGCCGATGCTCGAGCACGTGCTCGCGTCGCTGACCGCGGCCGGCATCGAGCAGCAGGTCATCGTCACGGGTCACGACGCCGAACAGGTCGAGGCGCACCTTGGCGAGCGAGTCGCAAGCGTGCGCCAGCAGCCGCAGCTGGGGACCGCCGACGCGGTTCGCGCCGGCCTGACAAAGGTCTCGGCCGAAGTCGGGCAGGTCATTGTGGCGATGGGCGATGCCCCGCTCGTGCCGGCATCGCTCTTCACCCAGCTGGTCCGATCCCAGGCCGCCGACGGGACGTGCATCGCCCTGCTCTCGGCGCGGCCGGCTGACCCGGCCGGCTATGGTCGCGTGGTGCGCGGCGCCGACGGCTCAGTGCAGGCCATCGTCGAGGACCGGGCAGCGGACCACGCCACACGCGAGCTGGACGAGGTGAACGCCGGGACATACTGCTTCGACGCGGCCTGGCTGCGCGCCAACGTGGCATCCGTGCCCGCCTCGACCTCGGGCGAGCACTACCTGACCGACCTGGTGGCGATGGCGGTGGACTCCGGCGGTCGCGTGGTCGTGGTCCAGGCGCCGCGTCCCGACCTGGCCATGGGGATCAATGACCGGGTCGGCCTGGCGCTCGCCGAGCGGCTGGCACGGACCGAGATCGCGGAGCGCCACATGCGCAACGGGGTCACCATCGTCGATCCTGCGAGCACCTTCATCGACGCGGAGGTCGAGATCGGCGAGGATGCGCGCATCGAGCCGTGGACCATCCTGTCGGGCAGCACCGTGATCGAGTCCGAGGCGGTCATCGGTCCGCAGGCCGAGGTGCACGACTCGCAGATTGGGTCGCGCACCCGCGTGTGGGCGAGTGTCGTGGAATCGTCGTCGGTTGGCGAGGAGGTCCAGATCGGACCGTACAGCCATGTCCGGCCGGGGTGCGTGATCGGGCCGCGCTGCCGCATCGGCAACTTCGCCGAGCTCAAGCAGGCCCAGGTCGGCGAAGGGGCCCAGATCCACCACTTCAGCTACCTCGGCGACGCCGAGCTGGGTGACGGGGTCAACATCGGCGCTGGAGCCGTGACGGCCAACTTCGATGGCGTGGCCAAGCACCGAACCACCATCGGCGCGGGAGCATTCATCGGGGTCGACACCATGCTGCGCGCGCCGATCCGCGTTGGCCCGGGCGCTCGGACCGGTGCCGGCGCGGTGGTGACCCGCGATGTCCCGGCCGGCGAGACGGTGGTCGGCATGCCGGCCCGGCGCATCGGGACCCGCCGTCGGAATCCGGAGCCCGGAGGTCCACCAGGCCGCGACGATGCCTGACCCACCACCAGCCCCGTCACGGGCCATCCCATGATCGACCTCGCCATCGTGGTTGCGCTCATCCTGATCGGTGGCTTCTTCGCCGCCAGCGAGATCGCGCTGATCACCGTCAAGCGCCACCGGCTGAACCAGCTGGTTGGTGAAGGCAGCCGCGCCGCGCGCGCGGCCCAACGGCTCACGGAGGATCCCAGCCGATTCCTGGCCACGATCCAGATCGCGATCA
>JALYNS010000341.1 GCA_030773035.1 Chloroflexota bacterium | reverse complement strand
CATCTTGCGAGGACTCCGGTGATGCGCGCCCCGGCGAAGATCGAGACCTGGCCGAATTCGGCCGGCACGCCGCTCCCGGTGACCCGCACCAGGATGCGTCCCGCATGGTCGAGGACGCGGCCGGGATTGGTGACGTCGAACCGGGTCGCAACGGAAAGATCGCCCAGGTCGACCCAGTCGGCGGCGGCGTTGTCGTAGATGGCCATGCGGTAGCCCCTCGGCAGGAAGGCGCCCACGTTCTCCTGGTCGTAGAAGATCGTGCCGGGGTCGCTGGCGGCCATGATCGTCACCTTGCTCGGCCGCAGGCCGGTCGCCTCGAGTGGCAGGCTGATGCGGAAGGTGACCTCGCCGTTGGCCAGGGTTACGAAGCCCGGCTGCGTCTCCGACGCGTCGCCAGCGGTACCCACCACCGCGCTGCTCAGCTGGGCGGGGCTCAGGGCCACCTCGCCCGGCCCCAGCGCCGGCTGGCCGGAGAGCACCTCGACCGACTGCGCGTAGCGCTGAATCTGCTGTCCGTCGAGCTCCACCTCGAGCGGCATCTCATCGACCTGCCAGCCGATCACGAACGGCCCGCGGTCGATCCCGCCCGAGACGCCGCCCACCTTGCCGGGGAAGCCGCCGCCGTACCCGACGAGGGCATCGATCACCTGGCTGCGAACGACGATCTGGCGCTGCGCCGCCGTGCCGCCGTCGAAGCCCAGGCTGCCGTACACCATCTGGGATGCCGAAGAGCCGTTCAGGTTGCGAAGCGGCATCGAGAAGGCCTTGGACTGGCCGGGGGCCAGGGTCCCGATCATGACCCCGCCGGTCGTGCCGATGACCGCCACGTCCTCCATCGGCTTGGTGCCCTCGTTGGCCGCACGGCCCTCCAGGTGAGTGGCCGTCACGGACCAGGTCACGCGCAGGGACGGGTTGTGGGGCAGGACCGCCTCGGCGCGCACCGCCTGGAGGCCAAAGACGCTCACCGCCAGGCCGCGCAGGTGGGCCGGGTCGCCCTGCTCGGTCGCGTAGTTGACCACCGGCGCGCCGGAGTTGGGGTCGAAGCTCGTGAGCTGCAGAGCCGAGAGGAGCGCGTCGCCGCGCACGGTCAGGTCGTAGGTCGCGCGGCTGGGGCTGAAGATGCCGGCGTAGATCGACACCGAGGCTGCGGTGCCGTCGGTGGAGCTGCGCACCAGGGCGATCTGGTTGACGATGATCTGGCTCCCCTTCATGGAGGCGCCGATCCCGTAGGAGACGCCCGAGAAGATGACCACCAGGATGGGTGCCACGATCCAGGCCAGCTCGCGACGGTCGAGCCGGCGCAGGACCAGGTAGCTCAACGGACCGATGAGCAGGATGTAGGCGACGATCACGGCCAGCAGCAGCTCGGCCGGCGGGACCTCCAGCGACGGCAGGTTGGCGAGCGCCTGGGTCATGATGTTGGCCACCTCCTCGTCGACCGGCCCGATTCCGCCCCACTGTTCGATGAGCCGGTCGTCGGGGATCAGTCGCGTCCAGAGCAGCGGCGAGCCGGCCCAGGTCTTGAACGGCTCGGTCGCCAGGTCGATCCCCACGAAGCCGACCCGCCCGGCGCCGCGGGTCACGGCCGCGAAGAGGGTTCTGCCGGCACCGTTATCGACCAGCGAGACGGCGCCTGCCCGCAGGTCGCCGACCGCGAGTGTCATTGGGTCCGTCCCGTCGGGCGGGTCGGCGCCGGCCCAGGCCGCGAGCGCGGCCGCGTTGCCGGCATCCTGCGAGCTCAGCCGCTCGAGGGGGAGGAGTGTGTCAAAGGCGGCGGTGCGCGACTGCCAGTCGGGGCCACCGAGCACGACGAGCTGCCCGCCGGCCGCCACCCAGCGCTCGAGCGAGCGACGTTGCTGCTCGGTCAGCCCGGTCGAGTCCGCGGCCCATACGATCGTCTCGATGCCACGCAGCGGCTCGGGTCGCTCCGGCAGGTCGGAGGGTGCGAGGGGGATCGGCTCAGGAAAGCCGGCGCCCCGCGCGATCATCTGTGGCCGCAGGTTCCCGCCGCCGTCGCCCACGATCGCGACGTGACCGCTGGTCCGCTCCAGGACCTTGACCGTCGCCGAGGCGGTGGCGAGCGACTCGCCGGCGATCGATTCGAAGCGGAGCGCCACCGTGCGGACGAAGGAGGCCGGGCGGACGTAGAGAGCAACCACCTTGTGCGCGCCGGCGGGAAGCTCGACGAAGCGCCGAGCGGTGCCGTCCTGTCCGTCAGCGGCAAGGTAGCCGGTGGTCGGCGCTCCGCTGTTGGAGAGGGTTACCGCCAGCGCCAGCCAGCCGTTCGATTCGAAGCGCCCCGCGACCAGTGCCCGCGCCTCCAGCTGGATGGTGTCGGCCGCCCCGACCGGAGCGCCGATGGCAGGCAGGAGCAGCGCGGCCAGGACGGCGGCGGCAGCGAGGCGGGCCAGGCGGCCGGGGCGATGGGTCATCGGACCTCGTGGCAGATGCGGCTGGAAGATCTGGACTGTAGACGCGGCGCGACACTCGGCAGTTTCAGCCGCGTTGAGCGCGAGTGTAGTCGCGCGATCGGTACACTCCGGATATGCCCACCCTCGGCCCGCTCCGCGGGCTCGGCTACGCGCTGGATCGCTTCGCCTCGCCGGGGCCGCCGGGGATGCGGATCGCCGACCTGAGTGACGTGGTCTGCCCCCCGTACGACGTCATCACCCAGGCTCTACAGGCCGATCTGCTGGCACGCAATGAGCACAACGCGGTTCGACTGGAGCTCTCTTCCGAGGCCGATCCGCATGGGTCCGCGGCGGTCACGCTCGCCGCGTGGCAGGCCGATGGCACACTGGAGCGGCGCGCGGAGGGATCGGTCTACTACTACCGGCACGCGCGGCCGGCGACGCCGGACGAGCCATCGGCGCAGGGGGTGCGGGCCCGGCTGCTGCTCGAGCCGTTTGGGGCGGGGGTGCGAGCCCACGAGCACACCATGGCAGGGCCCAAGGCCGACCGCCTGGCGCTCGTGCGGGCCACGCGCACGCAGCTCTCGCCGATCCTGGCCATCTATTTCGACCGCTCGGCCCGCTATGAGCACCTGATGGGCCGACCCTGGACCGATGAATGGCGCGCGCGCGATGGGGACGGCCTCCTCCACTCGCTGGCGGCGATCGAGCCCGACGAACGGCTGCTCAACCACCTTTCGCGGCAGCGGCTGTTCATCGCCGACGGGCACCATCGCTACGAGACGGCGCTCGCGTACCAGGCCGATGTCCGCTCCGACCCGCGCTGGGCCGATGCCCCCCGGGGCTCCCTGGCAGCGGACTGGACGATGGTCGTGCTGGTCAACGCCGAGCGCGAGGAGCTGGAGATCCAGGCCACCCATCGGCTCGTGCTCCGGGCGGACCGGGAGGCGCTGCGCTCGCTGGTCCGCGATCCGGGACCGATGTGGCAGGCGATTCCCGTCCCGCCCGCGGACCTTGGCGCGCGGCTGGCCGAGATGGACGGCGCGCTCCAGCCCGTCTTTGGGCTGGTGCTGGCGGGCGACGAGGGATTCCTGCTGATGGGCGACACCGATGCCGTGGCGGACCGCATGCGGAGCGAGCGGATGAGCACCGCCGTGCGAGGGCTGGACCTCGCCGTTCTCCAGGCTGCAATCCTCGGCGACCGGCTCGGGATCTCAGCCGACGATCTCGCCACGGGCGATGCGCTGGCCTACACTAGGAGCCAGGCTGACGCGATCCGCGCCGTGGCGAGCGGCGAGGCGAAGGCCGCGATCCTGGTGCGTCCCACCCGTCTCGAGCAGCTGGCCGCGGTGGCCAGCGCCGGCGATGTGATGCCCCAGAAATCGACGTACTTCTATCCCAAGCTTCTGACCGGCTTGGTCTTCTATCCGCTCGAGGGTGACTAGCAGCGTGGTACAGGCGATCAAGCGCGACGAGGTCTACATCGACCCGGAGGGGATCTACGTCGAGACCCAGCAGCCCGAGCGGCGCAGCCGCAAGCCACCCCTCCTGCTGGTCCACGGCGCCCTCACCGGCTCGTGGCTGTGGTCCGCCTTCGGCGCCTATTTCGCCGAGCGAGGCTGGGAGGCGCACGCCATGAACCTGCGCGGCCATTACACCTCCGACCTGGCTGAGCTGGGCGAGACGCGGATGCGCGACTACGCGTCGGATATCGGGGTAGCCGTGCGCCAGCTCGGCCGCCCGCCGGTGGTCATCGGCTGGGGGATCGGTGCATTGGCCGCCATGCTGTTCGCGGAGCGCAACCGGGTGCTGGGGCTCGTCCTGCTGGCCCCCTCGCCGCCGGCGGCGGCGCTGCCGCGACGCCCGGTCGAGCACGAGCTGAAGCTGGTGCCCGATGAATACGACGCGACCTGGTGGGGCTGGATCCAGCCCTGGGACAAGCTGCGCGAGGCCATGCCTGACATGTCCGACGACGAGCTGGAGAAGATGCAGGAGATGCTGGCCGGCGCCCGCGAGTCGGGGAGCGCCCGTCGCGAGCGGATGCTGGGCGTGCCGGTCGACACCGAGCGGATCAGCGTGCCGACCCTGGTCATCGGGGCGGGGATGGACGACGTCGTCCATCCCTCCGAGGCGCGCCGCACAGCCGACCTGCTGGGCGCGACGTACGAGTACTTCCCGTCCGCGTCGCACTTCGGGCTGGTGATGGGCTCGGAGACCTGGCCGCAGGTCGCCGGCTCGGTCCTCGGCTGGCTCGAGGAGCGCCGGCACGTGATGGTCACTGCGCTGGCCGGAGCCGCCGCTCGCTGAGTACCCGAGGCGAGCGGGTTTGGGGGCCGCCGGAGGCGCTTGTTATACTCGCCTGAGTCCCGCCGCAGACCCGTGCCGCATTCGTCTAGAGGCCCAGGACACCGCCCTCTCAAGGCGGAGATCACCGGTTCGAATCCGGTATGCGGTACCAATCGAGAACGCGAGACCCCGATCCAATTCTGAATCGGGGTCTCTTGCTGTCTAATCGTCTCGTCGCCGTTGTAGCGCCACACATCAATGGAGGAGGCCATGCC
>JALYNS010000340.1 GCA_030773035.1 Chloroflexota bacterium | reverse complement strand
CCTCACGGGCAGCGTCGAAGTCCTCCCCCACCAGGCGCACATCGGCGCCGAGGCGGCGCATGGCGGCAACCTTCGCCGCGTTGGCGGTCGTTGCCGCGAACACGACAACCGGCACGTTCATCGCGCGGCCGGCGTAGGCCACACCCTGTCCGAAGTTCCCTGCCGATGCCAGCACCACGCCCCTGCCCTCCCCCACCCCGCCGCGGGCCAGCAGCTCGGCGAGTGCCAGCCACGTGCCACGCCCCTTGAAGCAGCCGATCGGGTTGGCCGACTCGACCTTGACCACGACCGGGATGCCGAGCTCGGCGCTCAGCGGTTCCGAGATGAATTGCGGCGACCCGCGAAAGGCGGCCGGGATCCGCTCGTGGGCGGCGCGGATGGCTTCCGCCGTGACGTCGACCATCGCCTGCCGGCCGATCAGCGTCGCGCCCGGCGCCCGCCGGTTGCCCGCCGAGCCTGGGGAGCGGCCCGCTGCACCTCGGCGGCGATCGCATCGGGCAGGTGCCCGGAGAGGCGCACGCCGGCATCGGTGAAGCGCTCTGAGACGTCGCCGGCCACCTTGGCGCGGGCGACCAGCTCACCGCGCGACCAGGGCACCACGGCGTCGACCGCGACCATCTGGTCCCGGAGCACGGTCGCCACCCGGCCCAGCAGCAGGTCGATCCCCTCTCCGCTGGTGGCGCTCACGAAGACCGCGCGGTCCGCGGCCGGCATCGATGTGGCGCGCAGGCCAGGGGCCAGCAGATCGATCTTGTTGAAGGCCACGATGCGCGGCTTGCCTGCGGCCCCCAGCTCCTCGAGGACGGCCTGGACCGCCTGCTGCTGGCCGATGAAGTCGGGGTCGGCCGCATCCACGACCTCGATCAGCACGTCGGCGCGCAGCACCTCCTCGAGGGTGGCGCGGAACGCCTCGACCAGGTCGTGCGGCAGCTTGTTGATGAAACCGACGGTGTCGGTGACCACGATCCGCTGCCCCGATGGCAGGGTGACGCGCCGGCTGGTGGGATCGAGGGTGGCGAAGAGCATGTCCGCCACGAACACCTCTGCATCGGCGAGCCGATTCAGGAGCGTGCTCTTGCCGGCGTTGGTGTAGCCGACGAGGGCGACCATTGCCACTTCGGAGCGCTCGCGCTGGCGGGCCGCTGTGGCGCGCTGCCGCTTCACGTCCTCGAGCTCGCGACGGACCCGCTTGATCTTGTCGCGTATCAACCGCCGGTCCGTCTCGAGCTGGCTCTCGCCGGGCCCCCTGGTTCCGATCCCGCCGCCCGTCCGCGAGAGGTGGGTCCACAGGCGCGTCAGCCTGGGCAGGTGGTACTCGAGGGCCGCCAGCTCCACCTGGAGGCGCCCTTCGCGCGTGCTGGCGTGGCGGGCGAAGATGTCGATGATCAGCGCCGAGCGGTCGAGCACCTTGCAGTCGAGCAGCTTCTCGAGCGCGCGCTGCTGGTTTGGCGCCAGCTCGTCATCCACGATCAACAGGTTGAAGCCGAGGGCCGCCCGCTCGTCCACGAGCTCCGCGGCGCGCCCCCTGCCGAAGTAGGAGGCTGGATCGGGATGCCTGCGCCGCTGCGACGCGCTGCCGACCACCACCGCCCCCGCCGTCTCGGCCAGGGCCGCCAGCTCGGCGAGGCTGCGCTCGATCGGCCAGCGTCCGTCACCGGGGTCATCCAGGCCGATCAGAAAGGCGCGCTCCTCGGGGGCCGTGAGGTCGATGAAGGAGGGGCGATCGGGCATCTCGGTGAGGTCATGGTACCCGAAGCCCGGAGCCACACCGTGCGGGGCGGCCCGCGTGCCGGCGGTACTTATTGGCTACGGCATCCAGCACGGATTTCTGCCATACCTGTGCCTATCTTGACCCACGGCACCGTGCCGCCCGACGGCGGTGTCACCAAGGGCGTCCTGACGCCGGCGAGCTTGGCCGCCCGGATGCTGCTCCCGCTGGCCGCCAGCGTGGGGGCGACCATCGTCCTCGACAACTTCCTCGTTTCCCTGCAACCCGACCCGATGATGCGCACGCTGATCAGCGCCCTGGTGGGCGTCACCCTCGCCGGCGCGGCCCTCGCGACGATCCTGATCCGCCCGCTGGTACGCTCCCGGGCGGATCTGCAGGTTCGCTACCAGGCCGCCATTGCCGACGCGCTGCGAGACCAGCTGACGGGACTGGGAAACCATCGGGCCTTCCAGGAGGAGCTTGACGGCCAGGTCGAGCACGCCACGCGCTACAAGGTGCCGGTCTCGCTCGTGCTGATCGACCTCGATGAATTCAAGCAGGTCAATGACAGCGCTGGTCACGCCGGTGGGGACCAGACCCTGGCGTCGTTCGGCAAACTGGTCACCCATGTCCTGCGCAAGGTCGACCGCCCCTTCCGTATCGGCGGCGACGAGTTTGCCCTCCTGCTGCCCCACACCGACGCCGATGGTGCCTACATCGTGGCGCGCCGGCTGCTGGTCGCGGCCCTGCAGCCCACCGTTCGAGATCCGAAGATCAAGCCGCTCTCGTTCTCGGCTGGGGTCTCGACCCTCCCCGACCTCGCCGGGAATCGCGCATCGCTGTACACCCAGGCGGATGCCGCCCTGTACGCCGCCAAGCGTGCGGGCCGCACCGAGGTGGTGGTCTACGATCCGAGCGAAGAGGTGACGACCAGCTCAGCTGGCACATCCGCTGCGATCGCGGACGTGATCGCCCAAAACCTGCTGCGCCCCGTGTTTCAGCCGATCGTCGACCTGAAGACGGGTGGAACCCTCGGCTACGAGGGTCTCATTCGGCCGGTCCCCCCCGCACCCTACACCGATCCCGCGAGCCTCTTCGCGGCGGCCGAGGCGAGCGGGCATGTGGTGCCGCTCGACATGGCTTGCGTGGAGGCGATCGTGGCAGCAGGGGCGCGGCTGCCCAGGGACATGTTCCTGAGCGTGAACCTGTCGCCGCGCACCGTCGAGGCGCCCGAGTTCAACGTCGCGGCGATGCTGAGCATCCTGGCGCGATACGGCTTCCCGCCGGAGCGCCTGGTGATCGAGCTGACCGAGCATCAGCCGATAGCCGACATCGAAGAGGTGCGCCACAAGCTCGACGCCTGCCGCCGCTCCGGGATGCGCGTGGCCGCCGACGATCTCGGCGCCGGCAACGCCGGCCTCCGGCTCCTCAGCGACCTGCACTTCGACATCGTCAAGGTCGACCTGGGGCTCGTCCAGCGCAGCTCTCCGGGCGCGCCATCGAGCGCCGTGGTCGAGTCGATCGTGGCCTTTGCCAGCCGCACCGGGGCGCTGGTCATCGGCGAGGGGGTCGAGCACGAGGAACAGGTCGAGCAGCTGACCCAGCTCGGCGTGACCGCCGCGCAGGGCTACCTCTTCAGCCGCCCGGGCCCACTCCCTGACTGGGTCGCCGAGCAGCCTCGCCTGGCGGACATGGTGCACCGACACGCCGAGGCCGCGCCGTTGGTGGTCGACAGCGACCTGGAGGCCTGGAAGCGGTCGATCGGCCTGGCCACCCCCGCCGCCTAGCAGCCCCTCAGGCCAGCATCGCCCGCAGCATCCGATCGCCCTCGTCGACCAGCGCCGGATCGTCCCCCGGGAGCTCCCCCGCCGAGAGCCACACGATGCGCCGATCCCGTCCGAACCAGGTGCTCTGCCGCTTGGCGTATTGCCGCGTGCGTCGTGCCGTCATCGCCACCGCCTCCTCCAGCGACCACTCCCCCGCCAGGTGGCGAGCCGCCTCGCCGTAGCCATGGCCGGTCAGCGGCGCCCGGCGCGGATCGTGGCCGGCCTCCAGCAGGGCCCGCACCTCGTCCAGCAGTCCGTTGGCAAACAGCCATGCGGCTCGCTGGTCGATGCGTCGGTACAGGACCTCGCGGGGGCGGCCCAGGCCGATGCGCGCCACCCGACCGCGCCAGGGCTGGGCGCTCGGCGCCGGCGCTGTTGCCCCGCCTGCCGCCGCGGAGCGCTCCAGGGCCCGCGTCACGCGACGCGGGTTGTGCAGGTCGATCCGGCGCGCGGCATCTGGATCCAATGCCTGCAGCCGGTCGGCCAGCGGCGCGACTCCCACCGCCGCCAGCTCGGCGGCCAGCTGCGCCCGCTGCCCCGGCTCGGGTGGGAGATCGAGTGCGTAGCCATCCAGCAGCGCGTCGAGGTACAGGCCGCTCCCGCCCACCACCAGCGGCAGGCGGCCGCGCGAGGCGACCCCGGGAAGGAGGCGACGCGCCTCAGCCAGCCAGTCCGCCACGCTGAACGGCTCGCCGGGGTCGACGAGGTCGAGCAGGTGGTGCGGAACCGCCGCCCTTGCAGCCGCGCCGGGCTTGGCGGTGCCGATCTCCATGCCGCGGTAGACCTGGCGCGAGTCGGCAACCAGGATCTCGATCGGGAGCCGGCGCGCAAGGGCCAGCGACAGCTCCGTCTTGCCGGAGCCGGTCGGGCCGACGATGGCGGCGATCGGCGGGGAGGGCCGGGCGCGGCGCGCGGCGGACGACGCCATCGGCCCCTCCGTCAGACCTCGATCAGTCGCTGCAGCTGGGTGATCGATCGGGCCCGGCCGCTGGTCCGTTCGGCCTCGACCACGACGGCGTTGAAGCTGACCGGCCCTTCGGCGACCGTGAAGCGGGTTGGCAGGTGGGTCAGGAAGCGCGGCAGCACCGTCTCCAGCGAGAAGCCGATCACCGAGTCGCGCGGCCCGGTCATGCCCACGTCGCTGATGTAGGCGGTCCCCTTGGGGAGCAGGCGCGCATCGGCGGTCGGCACGTGGGTATGGGTGCCCAGCACCGCGGAGACCCGCCCATCCAGGTACCAGCCCATGGCGTTCTTCTCGCTGGTGATCTCGCAATGGAAGTCGACGAAGCGCAGCGGCGGCAGCGGCTCGGCGGCACCATCCAGCAGACCGTCCATGGCAGCGAAGGGAGAATCGAGCTGGTTCATGAAGACGCGACCCATGATGTTGATGACAGCCACCCGATCCCCATCGGGCAGGGTATGCAGCAGCCAGCCACGGCCTGGCGCGTCATCGGGGTAGTTCAGCGGTCGAAGGACGGGGCGACCGCCATCGAGGTAGTCGTAGAT
>JALYNS010000339.1 GCA_030773035.1 Chloroflexota bacterium | reverse complement strand
GCTCCACGCTCACCATCCTGGGGGGCGCGCTGGGCGTCGCCCTGGTGGCCGGGACCCTGCTCGCCAGCCAGGCGGCCAGCGAGGCGGTCGAGCGGGCGGCGCGCGAGATCCTCGACCTGCTGTGGGACTCGTGCGACCGCCTCGGCCAGACGATCGTGCTGGTCACGCATGACGCGCGGGCAGCGGCCTATGCCGATCGGGTTCTGGTCGTGCGCGACGGCACCATTCGCGATGAGATCTTGCTCGGGCGGCGCGCGGATCACGAGGCGCGGCCGCTGATCAGCCGCCTCGCTGCCCTGGGGCTCTAGCCGGATGCGCCTGGCCACCCTGGCCTGGCGCGGCCTGACCGCCCGGCGCCTGCGCTCCACGCTCACCATCCTGGGAGTCGCGCTGGGCGTCGCCCTGGTGGCCGGGACCCTGCTCGCCAGCCAGGCGGCCAGCGAGGCGGTCGAGCGCGCGGCGCGCGAGATCCTCGGCCGGGCGGAGCTGCGTGTGCGCGCCTTCAACCCCACCGGCTTCACGCCGCGCGCGGTCACCATCCTGCGCCAGATTCCCGGCGTGCTGACGGCGGCGGCTGTCGCTGAGCGGCGCATCCTGATCACGACGCCGGCCGGTCCGGACGAGCTCGTCTTCGCCCCCGTGCTGGCCCTGGGCATCGACCCCCAGGACGAGTCGCTGGTTCGGACCTACGACCTCGAGGCGGGCGCCCTCCTCAGCACCGACCGGCCAAACGACGTCCTGGTCAACGCCGCGTGGGCGAGCCGCTTCGGCCTCGGGGTGGGGGACACCTTGAAGTTCAACTCCCCCCGGCTCGGAGTGCCGGATCTCCGCATCGCGGGACTGCTCGGGGACCTGGGGGTGGGCGCCCTCCAGCAGGGGAATGTGCTGATCCTCAATCGCGCCACCTTCGACGACGCCTTCGAGATCCCGGCACCGGTCCTGCACGTCGACCTGGTGGTGGCCGATGGCCGCCTTCCCGACGTGCAGGCCGCGCTCAATCGCGAGATGCAGGAGCCGTTCATCGTCGAGACCGTGGCGGACGCCCAGCGCCAGCTTGGTCGCGCGCAGGAGGGTTTCGCCGGGATCGCCTTCCTGTTCGGGCTGGTGGCGCTGGCGGTCGGCTCGTTCCTGGTCGCCAACACCCTGGCCATGACGCTCTCGGAGCGGACGCGCGAGATCGGCCTGCTGCGAGCCGCCGGCATGACCCAACGCCAGGCGCTCGGCCTCTTCCTGCGGCAGGGGGCACAGTTGGCGGTGATCGGGAGTGCGCTGGGGCTCGGGCTGGGGGTCGGACTGGCAGCGCTGATCATCGGCTTCCTGCGCAGCACCCGCGCCGTGCTGATCACCGGTCTGCCGCTCAATCCACTCGCGCTGCTGCTGGCCTTCGGGATGGGGGTGGCGGTCACCGTGGCGGCCTCCGCCTTCCCGGCAGCCGCGGCGGCGCGCATCTCTCCGCTCGACGCGCTGCACGCATCGCGCCAGCCTGCCCGCACCCTGTGGGGCCGCCTGCGCTGGCTGGTGGTGCTCGAGCTGGTGGTGGTGGTGCTGGGGGCCGCCGTCTACCCGCTCGACCGGGGCCAGTTCGGCGTGGCGGGCGTGGCGCTTGCGCTTGCGGTGCTGGTCGCCGGCACGGCGCTGACTGCCATCGCGGTGCAGCCCCTCAGCCGCGTGGTCGGCCGCCCGTTCGAGTGGTTCTTTGGCGCCGAAGGGCTGCTCGGCCGCGCCAACCTGGGTCGCGACCGGCCGCGCACCGGCCTCACCGTCGGGGCGCTGATCATCGCGCTCAGCGCAGTCGTCACCCTCGGCGTGGTCGCCGAGAGCGCGCGCGCAACGGCGGACCGGTGGGTCGGCTCCATCCTGCCCGGCGGCTATGCCATCCGGATCCCAATTCCGGTGGTGATCGACGACAAGCGGGCCGATTTCGAGTCGACCGCCGGCGCGGCGGCCGCCTCGCCGATCGCCGAGTTCCCCGCGGTCGTGCGCGAGGGCGACGCGCAGCGGGAGGCATCGGTGGCAGGCATCGAGCCGAACGTGTTCGAGGCCGGCGGCTCGTTGATCTTCGTCCACGGCGCGCGGGCGGACGCCTTCGCGGCGCTGCGGGCGGGAGGAGCGATCCTCGTGCCCGAGCCGGTCGCGGCGCGTGACGACCTCGGCGTGGGCTCCACCGTCGAGCTGGCGCAGCCCGGCGGCGAGGCGCGGGCCTTCACCGTGGCAGGGATCATCGCCTACACGCTGCCCGCGAGGTCTCCCGATGGAGC
>JALYNS010000338.1 GCA_030773035.1 Chloroflexota bacterium | reverse complement strand
ACGACGGTGACGCCGTCCATGTCCTGACGTACCACAAGGCCAAGGGGCTCGAGTTCCCGATCGTGATCATGGTCGGCCTGGTCGACGACCGCTTCCCGACGCGGTCGCGAGGGGACCTGCTCCCGTTCCCGGCCGAGCTGGTCCGCGAGGCGCTGCCGGAGGGTGACCACCACCTGGCCGAGGAGCGACGCCTCTTCTACGTGGGCATGACCCGCGCCCGCGAGGAGCTGGTGCTGACGTGGGCCCGCGACTACGGTGGGCGCACCGCGCGCCGGATGAGCCAGTTCGTGCTCGAGGCGCTCGACCTGCCTCCCGCGACGCCGGTCGAGGCGCTGCGCCCGAGCGTCGTCGAGCGGCTGGCCCGCAACCAGCACCCCGTCCGACAGCCCGCCACCGCGCCGCCGCCATCGCTGGGCGATCGACCGCTGACCCTGAGCTACGGCCAGGTCAGCGACTACCTCGACTGCCCGGCAAAGTACCGATTCGGGCACGTGATCCGCATCCCGACCCCGGTCTCGCATCAGCTCGTCTACGGCAAGGCGTTGCATGCCGCGGTGCAGGCCTTCCATCGGCGCCAGATGGCCGGCCGCCCGATGTCGTTGCCGCAGCTGCACGACGAGCTCGATGCTGCGTGGGAGTCGACCGGATTCCTGACGCGCGAGCATGAAGCGGCGCGCAAGGCGGCCGCCCGAGACGCACTGGAGCGCTTCTGGACGAATCAGCAGGCCGATCCTGCCAGTCCCACCGCGGTCGAGCTCGAGTTCGTGGTCCCGTTCGGCCGCGACCGGGTGCGCGGCCGGTACGATCGAGTCGACACCGACGGCGCGGGGCGCGTCACCATCACCGACTACAAGTCGAGCGACGTGCGCGACCCCGCAACCGCTGCGCGACGCGCCAGGGAGTCGCTCCAGCTGGCGATCTACGGCCTCGCCTGGGAGGCCCAGCACGGACGCCCGCCCGACGACCTCGCCCTCCACTTTCTCGAGCTCGGGATCGAAGGGCACAGCCCGGCGAGCCCGAAGCGCCTGGCGCGCGCCAGCGAACAGGTTGCCACCGCAGCGGAGGGGATCCGAGCGGGGCGCTTCGACGCGAACCCGTCGCCGACGCGCTGTGGCTACTGTCCGTTCCGCGAGATCTGCCCCGACGCCGTGCGGTGAGCCGGCGTGCCTGATCGGCGTTGAGCGGCCGAACTCGCGTGGCGGTTGCCGCGCTCGTCCTGCTTGCGGTGCTGGCGGCCGTGGTGCTGGTCTCCTTCGCGGGACGTGCCTGCCCGACCGAGACGGCAGCCGACACCTGTCCCGACGCCGGAGCCCATCGAGCGGTGGTGGTCGCGCTCGCCGCGGCCACTGCGGGGCTGATGGTGGCGCCGTTCGCGCTGCTCGCCGAATTTGCGGTCAGGCGCCGGATCATGTACCGCGGCGCCTGGGCGCGTGCTGCACGCCGCGGGCTGCTGGTGGCCGTCGCGATCGGCGTGCTGGCGGGCCTGCGGCTGGGTGGTGCGCTCTCCGTTCCGGTGGCCCTCTTCGTGCTGAGCCTGGCGGCGGCGCTGGAGTGGTTCGCCGCGCGCCGCCTCGACCTTCCATGATCCGGGCCGGGACGTGAGCGGGGACATCTTCGCGTCGCAGCCCGGCGACGAGGACCTGCTGGCGGAGATCTATGACCTGGAGCACGAGGAGGTCGTCCAGGACCTGCCCTTCTACCGAGAGCTGGCGAGCCGTAGTGGAGAGCGGGTGCTCGACCTCGGGTCCGGGTCCGGACGGCTCTTCGCGACCCTGTTGGAGGGTGGCGCCGCACGGGTTCTGGCGGTCGACGCTTCGGCGGCCCTGCTGCGACGCGCAGAGGCGCGCATCGCGGATGACGCCGGGCTTGCGGCCGCCGCGGCGGATGGGCGACTCACCCTCGTTCGCGGCGATGTGCGAGCGCTGGCGACCCTCAACATCCGCGAGCGCTTCGACCTGGCGCTGGCGGCCGGCATCGTGCCGCACCTCGACGGGCCGGAGGATGCGCTCCGCTTCCTCGGTGGCGTGCGGTCGCTGCTGGCCTCGGCCGGACGCCTCGTCATCGATGACCTGGGCCCGGCGGCGATGCCTCGCCGTGACCTGCCGCTTTCGGTCGACTGGCGGCGTGAGCTGCACGGCCGCGAGGTGGTTCGCCGCAGTGAGCTGATCAGGCGGGAGTCGCCGGAAGGGCTTCGAGTCGCATTCTCAACGATCGCGGATGCAGTACAACCCGATGGTACGATAGCGCGGCTTCCGGCCAGCTATAAGCTCTGGTATCCATCTCCTCAGGCGCTCGCCGCGCTTATCGTGCAGGCGGGGATGGTGGTCGAGTTGAGCTACGGCTCACACGACCTCGAGCCGCTTGGACGGGAGAGCGGGCGCCGCATCTTTGTTGTGAGATACGAGCCCGCGGCGGCGTCCGCGTCGCAAGAGGAGAGGGTTGGCTGAGCAGATCCGGCTGCTGGTAGTTGAAGATGTGCCGCAGGTTGCGTCGCACATGCGCTCGCTGCTGCAGGCGCAGGCACAGATCAAGATGCTTGACGTCGTCACGTCGGGCGAGCATGCGCTGTCGGCGGTCAGCGAGCTGCGCCCCGACGTCCTGATCGTGGACGCGCTCCTGCAGGGTCGGGTCTCGGGAATGCAGGTGGCCGAACAGGTGCGGCAGGGCGAGCCGAGCGTCTCGGTGATCGTGCTGACCGTGCCGCAGAACCCGATCTCCCCTGATCCCGCACTTGGCATCGACGCCGTCCTGCGGATGCCGTTCTCAGGATTCGACCTGACGACCATGGTCCGCAAGGTGCACGAGGAGGGCAACGCCGCCGGCGGGCACAGCGCCTCGATGATGGTGAGCCTCTTCTCACCGAAGGGCGGCGTCGGACGTACCACGCTGGCCTATAACCTGGCGGTGGCGCTGGGGGTCGACCACAAGGTCTGCCTCGTCGACGGCTCGATGCAGTTCAGCGACCTGCGTGGCCTGTTGCGCGCACCCGCGGCGGCCCCCTCGATCGTCAACCTGCCGACCGACAAGATCCGGGACAGCGACCTCGCCGACGTGCTGTGGAAGGATCCCTCGGGGATCGAGGTGCTGCTCGCGCCACCGCGCATCGAGATGGCGGAGATGGTCACCGTGCGGGATATCGAGAAGGCGCTCTCCATCATCCGCCAAATCTACGAGGTGATCGTGGTCGACACGCGGGCGGCGCTATCCGACGACGTGCTCGCGTTCCTGGACGCGTCCGACCTGATCCTCGAGGTTCTCGCCTACGACAGCATGGCGATTCGCAGCCTGGCGATGGCCGACGAGGCGTTTGCGGCCATCGGCTACCCGGCCACCAAACTGGCCACGGTGCTGAACCGATCCGACTCGACCGGCGGCTTCAGCAAGGCCGATGTCGAGGAGGCGCTCAACCGCCGGATCGACTTCGAGATCGTGTCGGACGGACGGCTCGTGATTGCGGCCAACAACGAGGGCGTCCCATTCGTGCTGGCCAGCCCCGACGCGCCGATCTCCCAGGGGATCCGCCACATGGCCACGACCATCGGCGCTCGCATGCCCTCGCGCTCGGCCTCGCTCTCGCGCCGCTGACCGTCGCAGTGGGGCTCCGCGCCGACCCAAGACCGATCGGCGTCTTCGACTCCGGAGTCGGCGGCCTCACCGTCCTGGCTGAGCTGCGCCGCCGTCTGCCTGCCGAAGCGACGATCTACCTTGGCGACAACGCCCGGGCGCCGTACGGGCCGCGCCCCGCCGACGAGGTGCGCGCGTACACCCTCGAGTCGGTGGCATGGCTTCTCGCCCAGGATGTGAAGCTCCTCGTGCTGGCCTGCAACACGGCCACCGCCCAGGCACTGCCGCTGGTGCGGCAGGTCTCATCCGTGCCAGTGCTCGGCGTCGTGAGGCCGGGCGCCGTGGCGGCCGCGGCATCGACGCGGGCGGGCCACGTCGGCGTGATCGCCACTGCCGGGACCGTGGCCTCGGGAGCGTACGTCGCGGCCGTCGACGAGGCTGATCCGACGCTCGTGGTGACGCAGCTCGCCTGCCCGGAGCTGGTGCCGATGGTCGAGGCCGGCCAGCTCTCCGGCCCGATCGCCGAGACGGCGGTGCGTGGCTACCTGGACCAGCTCTTTGCGGCCGATGCCGAGATCGACACCCTGCTGCTCGGCTGCACCCACTATCCGCTCCTGCGCCCGCTGATCGAGCAGGTTGCCGGCCCGCAGGTCGCCGTCGTCGACTCCGCCTTCACCACGGCGCTGGCCGCCGAGGATCTGCTCGAGGCGCTCGGCGGCCGGACGGCGCAGGCCAGCGCAGGTCCGAATCGGATCGTGACCACCGGCGACGTCGAGACCTTCGCGGCGGTCGCCGGTACCGTCTTCGGGGCGTCCCTGCCCTCGGTCGAGCGGGCGGTGGTCGCAGCCGACTAGACTCCGCGCATGCTACGCAGCGCCAGCCGGCTCGGGATGGGGATCGTCGTGGGAGGCCTCCTGGCAATGGGCGCCACCGTCGTCCAGCGCGAGCTGATGCGCCATGCAGGGACGCGACTGATCGACTGGGAGGCGGTGCGCCGCATCGCCCGTCGCCGGCTCGGCAGCACGAGCTCGTCGCTGACCGCTGCCGATCGTTCCGCGGCCGAAGCCTTCTACCGCGCCGAGCTGCTGCGGATCGAGCCGGTCGTGGCGGAGGCGATCGGCGCCGAGCTGCCGCGGGCGCTCGAACTGCCGGCGGTGATCGACCGGTTGGAGTGGATTGATCTCAACCTGGCCACCTTCGAGCAGCTCTTCAGCCGGGTCGAGCGGATCGTGAGCGAAGCGTCGATCGGGGCCGACACACCCGGACGCGCGCTGGCGCGGATCCTGAACCGGTCACTCGGCAACCAGCAGCTCGGCTTGTTGATGTCCTTCCTGGCCCGCAAGGTGCTGGGCCAGTACGACGTCAGTCTGCTGGCCGCCTCGCCCGCCGTCCGTGGACGCCTGAACTTCGTGGAGCCGAACATCACGGCCACCGCCGCCGCGCTCGGCGTACCCCTGGATCAGTTTCGCACCTTCATCGCGCTGCATGAGGCGACCCACGCATTCGAATTCGAGGCGTATCCGTGGCTCCGCGACCACTTCGCCGCGTCGGTCGGGGAGGCAATCGAGCTGCTCGCGTCAGACACCGGCGGGCTCGGCGAGCGCCTCCTCGGCGCGCTGCGCGGGCGGACAGGGCACTGGTTGGAGCGGATGATGAGCCGAGCCCAGCTCGACTCGTTCCGCCGGACGCAGGCGCTCATGTCCCTGCTGGAGGGCTACTCGAACCACGTCATGAACGACGCTGGCGAGCGGCTGCTTCCCGGCTTCGCGCGGCTGCATGAGCGCTTTGAACGCCGCAACGAGGCCCGCGGGACGATGGAGCGCGCGATCCTGCGCATCACCGGCCTGGATCTGAAGGTGGAGCAATACGTCGCCGGCGAGCGCTTCGTAGCGGCGGTCCTGGCCGCGCGCGATCGCGCCTTCCTGAACCGGGTGTGGGAGGGTCCCGAGAGCCTTCCCGACCTCGCCGAGATCCGTCATCCACAGCGCTGGATCGACCGCATCGATGGCCACCGGGGGGAGGGGCAGGTCAGCTGAGCGACGAGATCGTCATCCTGGCGACCCCGATCTTCGGCGCCCCGCTATCCGCCGAGCACGCCGCGCGACTCGAAGCAGTGCCCGGCGTGCGCGTCATCCAGATATCGCGCGAGGGGCTGGTGCACGATGACGCCGAGGCGGCGCTGGCCTCGGCCAGGGTGCTGCTGCGCGGCGGGGTACCGGCCTCGGTGCTCGACCACATCGTCGGGCGGGCATCCCGATTGGAATGGATCCACTCCTTCTCGGCGGGCGTGGACCGGGTGGCAACCCCCGCCGTCCGCGAGCGGGGCGTGACCGTCACCAACGCCCGCGGCGTCTTCTCGCGGCCGATCGCCGAGTACGTGGTGATGATGTGCCTCGCCATCGCCCGTCGCCTCCCGCAGCTCCTGGAGCTGGGGCGGGAGCGGACCTGGCAGCCGCTGCGCGGCACCGAGCTGGGTGGCATGACGATCGGGATCGTCGGCTTCGGCAGCATCGGGTCGGAGGTCGCGCGCCTGCTGGCGCCATTCGAGTCGAAGGTGCTGGCCACCCGCCGCCATCCCGAGCGCGGGGCCCCGGATCACCCAAACGTCGAGCTGCTCGGGCTCGACCAGCTCGACGAGCTGCTCCGTCGGAGCGATATCGTCGTCATTGCCGCCCCACTCACCGATGACACCGCCGGGCTGATCGGCGCCGCGCAGCTGCAGGAGATGCCGGAGCATGCCTGGCTGATCAACATCGCCCGCGGCCGGCTTGTCGACGAGCTGGCGCTGCGGCGTGCCCTGGAGTCGGGCTGGATCGGTGGGGCCGTGCTCGACGTCTTCAACGAGGAGCCGCTCCCGCCCGACTCGCCGCTCTACGACACCCCCAACCTGATCATCACTCCACATACCTCGTGGTCGAGCGATCGGGTCGTGGATCGCTCGCTCGACCTCTTCGTCGCCAACCTGCAGCGATTCGCCGCAGGCGAGCCGCTCGAGAACGTGGTCGACCTGGAGGCCGGGTACTAGCCGGTGCAGGTCACCATCGTCGGGCTGCCGGGGAGCGGCAAGACGACCGTCTTCAATGCCCTCACCGGCGCGCAAGCTGACACCGGAGGCTTTTCCGGCGGACGCGCGGCGCCAAACGTGGGCGTGGTCAAGGTCCCCGATGAGCGGCTCGACCGGCTCGCCGCCATCTTCACGCCGCGCAAGACCACCCCGGCCGACGTCACCTATGTCGACGTGGCGATCCCGGCCGGGGCCGCTCGTGAAGGGACGGTGAACCCAGATCACCTGGCCCTCATTCGCAATGCCGATGCCCTGCTGCACGTCGCCCGCGCGTTCGAGGGGGGAGGCGGCGCCCCGGACCCGTGGCACGACGTTGACGAGCTCGACCTCGAGTTCGCGATCGCCGATCTCGGCGTGATCGAGAAGCGCCTCGAGAAGCTGCGGACATCGGGACGTCATGGCTCACCGGCCGAGCGGGAGGCGAACGCGCAGGAGGAGGAGCTGCTGGCTCGCCTCGAGCCAGAGCTCTCGGCCGGCCACCCGCTGCGCGCCGTCCAGCTGAGCGATGACGACGAGCTGCGCCTGCGCGGCTATCGGTTCCTGACGCAGAAGCCGGTGCTGGTGGTGCTGAACATCGACGAGGGGCAGCTCGCCGCCGCTGGAGAGCTGGAGGTGGCCGGGCGGGCTCGCTACGCACAGCCGCAGAGCGATGTGGCCGCCCTGGGCGGCAAGATCGAGGCCGAGCTGGCGCAGCTCTCGACCGATGACGCGGCGCTCTTCATGGAGGACCTGGGGATCAGCGAGCCGAGTCGGGGTCGCGTCATCCGCCTCACCTACGCCCTGCTCGGCCTCTTCTCCTTCTTCACCGCCGGTCCGGACGAGTGTCGGGCGTGGACCCTGCGCTCGGGAGCGAGCGCGGTAGACGCGGCGGGGGCCATCCACACCGACCTGGCGCGTGGCTTCATCCGCGCCGAGGTGGTGACCTTCGACGACCTGGTCGCCAGCGGCAGCATGGCCGAGGCCCGCAAGCGCGGCCTGCTGCGATCCGAGGGGCGGACCTACGCGGTCCGCGACGGCGACGTGATCGAGGTGCTCTTCAACGTCGCGCGCTGACAGCCCGAACTCCTAGGAGGAGAGGTCGACCTCGGCGATCAGGCTGCGGAACTCGGTGCTGGTCTCCACCAGGAAGGTGTCGTCTGCCTCCAGCCCCACCGCCATGCTGGCGGTCAGCTTCTCGTCGCTGGCGTAGCTGAAGCCGTGGTTCCGCTCCAACTCGCGGGCGATCGCCTCCACCAGTGTGTCCTCCTCGAACGTATCGACCACCGCCGCTCGCGCGGCAATCACCATGGCGGCAAAGGCCTCGGGGCTGTGCTCTTGCTCGCTGACCAGGATCGCGTCGGTGAGCAGGTCGGTGGCACCCTCGTGCAGCTCGTAGAAGAAGAGTCGCATCATGGCCCGATGATAGCCGCCGGCCCCGATCTCCTCATCGTCGGCGGCCTGGCCCTCGACCGCCTTGCCGATGGCTCCGTCCTCGCCGGGGGCTCCGTCCTGCACGCCGCCCGGGCGGTCGCGGCGTCAGGCCGGCAGGTCGCCACCATCACCGCCGCAGGGCCAGAGCCGGAGGCCGCAGCCGCGCTGACCGAGCTGACGGCACTGGGTCCGAGCCGCGCCGCTCGGTTCCCCTCCTCGATCCGCTACGCGATTCACGAGGCGCGTCGCGGACGGCGCCTGCTGCTCGAGGCCGCGGGCGGGGAGGTCTCCATCAGCGCGGCGGAGGTGGTGACCCTCGATGCACGGGCCGTCCTCCTTGCCCCGATTGCGGGCGAGGTGACGGCGCGGACGGTTCGAGCCTGCTCCATGGTGCCGGTTCGCGTAGCCGCTCTGCAGGGCTGGCTGCGGCACCTTGCCCCCGGGGAGGAGGCTCGGGCGCTCCCCCTCGCCGCGCTGGGGGAAGGGTTGTCCGCGGCGCTCGGCCAACTTGACGCCCTGGTAGCCAGCGTCGAAGACCTCGCCGGCGTGGCGCCGCGCCCGCGTGCACAGCTCGCAGCCCTGCGCGCGCACCTCGGCCCCGGGCCCGG
>JALYNS010000337.1 GCA_030773035.1 Chloroflexota bacterium | reverse complement strand
CTTCATCGGCGGCGCGGAGGCATCTCAGCTCTCCTTCGGGATCTCCAGGTAGATCAGCGCTTCGCGTCGAATGCCGCGGCCGACGAGCCGCGCGAAGAGATCCGGAATCCACCAGCGCAGGAAGAAGAGGCGGCAGCCCAGGCAGAAGCCGGTCGTTGCCAACAGCGCTTGCAGGCCGATGACCGCGGCCACCGGCAGCCAGCCCCACGGGCGGGCGCCCGCGGCAAGCAGGCCGGCTCCCAACCCGAGGAAGACGGTCCCCAGCGCCTGGGCAAAGCGAGGGGGAATCTCGTGCTCGAGCTCGGAGGGACAAAGCTGGAGCAGGTCGCGCAGGGCAGGCCATGCCCGGCTGAACGGGAACCACCGGGTCCCCATGGCGGCGGAGAGGCCCATGAAGGCACCCACCAGGGCGGCCACGGGCCAGGCATTGAGCGCCAGGGCGATGGCCAGGGTTGCTCCCGACGTGGCCGCGCCGAAGCGCTGACCGCGCGGATCGATCCATCTGCCGGAGACCGGCCGGGCGGCCGGCGCCAGCGCGGCGGGAATGGTGAGGGGGCGGCTGAAGAAGGACATCGGGCTCCTCCTGGGTGGCAGGCGGTGACACCAGACGAGGGGCGAGGAGCCAGGACGCGGGGCGCGCTGGTGGCGCGCCGGGGACCTACGCGGCGGCTCCCCGCCGCGTACAGGTGCAGGGCTCGCCTTGCAGGCGCGTGAGCAGGTCGAGGGGCGAGTGGTGCGCGTCCATCAGTCGCGCAGGATACGCCGTCCTATGATGCTGCGCCAATGGACCGATACGACCTGGTGATCATGGGCGCCGGCCCGGCCGGCGAAGCGGCCGCCTTCCTGGCTCGCGGGCGAGGCGCTTCCGTGGCGATCGTCGATCGCGACCTCTTTGGCGGCGCGTGCCCGTTCTTCGCCTGCATGCCGTCCAAGTCGCTCCTGCACTCGGCCGCGGTGCATGCCGGCGGCGGCGACTACCCGTGGCCGAAGGCATCGGACCGACGCGACTACATGATCAGCCGCGAAGGAATCGACTACCCCGACGACCACGGCCACTTCCAGGCGCTCGAGGCGGCGGGCGCCGTACCGATGCGCGGAGCGGCGCGCCTCGATGGCCCGGGCCGGGTTGTCGTGAGCCACGACGGCATCGAGCACGCGCTCGAGGCCGCTGCCGTCGTCGTGGCGGTGGGGTCGACCAGCAGGGTGGCGGACATTCCCGGCATCGCCGAGGTGCCCGTCTGGACGAACCGCGAGGCGACCACTGCACGGGACCTGCCGAAGAGCCTCCTGATCCTGGGTGCCGGACCGACCGGCGTGGAGCTCGCGCAGGTGTATGCCCGCTTCGGGGTGCCGGTCACGCTCGTCGTCCCGGGTCCGCGCATCCTGGCGCGCGACCATCCTCGCTCCTCGGCGGTCGTGGCCGCGGCGCTGGTGCGCGATGGCGTCACCATCCGGACGGGGGCGCGGGCGGTCGCCGCTCATGCCGGCGCGGGCGAGCAGGGCACCCATCGCTTCGACCTGGACGACGGAACGAGCGTGGAGGCTGCGGCCGTGCTGCTGGCGATCGGTCGCAGCCTGCCGCTCGAGGGGCTCGGGCTGGAGACCGTCGGCGTGCATGTCTCCGGAGGGCGCCTGAAGCCGGACCGACAACTGCGCATCGCGCCCGGCGTTTACGTGGCGGGCGACCCCGCCGGCCCCGAGATGCACACCCACGTCAGCCACTACCAGGGCGAGATCGTTGCGCGCGTCGCCCTCGGCGAGGATGTCGCGCCGGACTACAGCGCCATCCCGCGCGCCCTCTACACGGATCCGGAGACCGGTTCGGTCGGTCTCCTCCTCGAGGAGGCGCAGGGGCAAGGCATGAACGCAGAGGAGCTGACCGCCGACCTGGCGACCAGCGCCAAGGGCTATGCCGCCGAGGCCGAAGGGCATGTCTCCATCGTGGTCGACCGGGGAGCCGGGACGCTGGTGGGCGCCTTCATCGCGGGGCCGGGCGCCAGCGAAGCGATCCACGAGGCGGTGCTGGCGGTCAAGCTCCAGACGCCGATCAGCGTCCTGGCGGATACGATCCACGCCTTTCCGACCGTGGCCCGGGTGATGGGCCTCCTCTTCTCTGACGCCGCAAAGGGCTAACCCGGCGAGGCGTCAGACCTCGCTCTGGATCTCGTAGATCTCCTGCGTCGGGATCCCGTTGCGCTCATGGATGCGCTGGACGGCCTCCTTGGACGGGCCCGTCGAGATGCAAAACGCCTTGCCGCTGATGGGGTCCAGCCATGCCTTCTCGAAGTTCACGCCCTCCTCGGCCTGGATGGCGAGGTCGCCGTTGTGCGCGGCCTCCAATTGCTCCTGGGTGGTGCCATAGAACCCGCTGTGAACGTCCATGAACTTGGGCATGGGGAGCTCCCTGAGTGTGTGGACGGCGAGCATACGGTGAGAGCGCGGCGAGCGTCACGCGTGGGCCGCGAAGATGACTCCGGGATTCAGGATCGCCTCGGGATCCAGGGCCTCCTTGATGGTCCGCATGGCGGCGACGTCGGCCTCTCCCCGGTCTGCCTCCAGCCAGCGGACCTTGGCGACGCCGATGCCGTGCTCGGCGCTGGTGGTGCCCCCCATCTCGATGACGAGGCCCAGAACGGCGTCGTCGACGGCCTCGTCCTCCGGCTCCGGACCGATGATCCCCAGGTGCATGTTGCCGTCGCAGACGTGACCGTACAGGTAGCTCCTTGACCCAGGTAAGACCTTCTCGACCGCCTCGACGACCCGATCGATGAACTCGGCCAGCCGGGCCATCGGCAGCGCCACGTCGAGCTTGTGCGGGATCCCCTCGGCATTGATCGCCTCGGTGTGGCGTTCACGGAATCGCCACAGGCGCGCGCGGCCGGCCTCGTCGGACGCGACCACGGCATCGGCCACGGCGGGCGCAGCCGCCACGGCACCGGCCAATTCGTCGGTCGGGTCATGATCGCCCTCCGCCTCCAGCAGCAGGTAGACGGCGTGCCGCTTGCGGAACGGCCGCTCGCCGCCAGCGTGGCGCAGCACCAGCTCGAGCCCTGCGTCGAAGAAGAGCTCCGCTGCAGCGAGGGACGGGAGGGAACGCCGCAGCTCGCCGGCGAGCGACATGGCATCGGCGGTCGCGTCCAGCGCCAGCAGCGCCACTGCGCGCCGCGCGCGGAGGGGCACGAGGCGCAGGTGGGCGCGAGTGATCAGCGCCAGCGTCCCCTCGCTGCCGGCCAAGAGCGATGGCAGGTGGTAACCCGTGTTGTCCTTGATCATCCCCGGCAGCCGTCGCACGACGCTTCCATCGGCCAGCACCGCCTCGATCCCGAGCAGCTGGGCGCGCATCGCTCCATGCCGCAGCACGTGGATGCCGCCGGCGTTGGTGGCGATCATGCCGCCGATCGTGGCCGAGTCCCTCGCCCCCAGGTCCACCCCGAAGCCGAACCCCGCCGAACGCGCATGGGCCTGCAGAGCTGCCAATGTCACGCCCGCACCGACGGTCGCCTCCCCCGCGACGACGTCAATCGGCTCCAGGTCCCGCAGCCGCAGCGTCGAGATCACGACCTGCGGGCGAGTCGACGCAGCCCGTGGCACCGAGCCACCCACCAGCCCGGTGTTGCCACCCTGCGGGACCACCGTCGCGCCAGCCGCGGCGCATGCGCGCAGCACCGCCACCACCTCTTCCATCGATGCGGGTCGCACGACCGTTAACGCCTCGCCGCGCCAGCGGCGGGTCCAATCGGTCTCGTAAGAGGCGCGCACGTCGGGATCGGTCAGGACGTGGGTCGGCCCAACCGCGTCGCGCAGGGTCTCGAGCAGCGGCTCCGTCATCGGGCACATGCTGCCACGCGCGCGCCATAGACTCGCCGCATGAGCGACCGATGGGCCACCTTCGACTGCTACGGCACCCTGGTCGACTGGCTGGGCGGCATGCGCGCTTCCCTCGCACGCCTCTGGCCCGATGCCGACACGGACGCGCTGCTGACGCTGTACCACCAGCTCGAGCCGGCCGTCCAGTCGGGGCGCGGCATCACCTACCGCGAGGTCATGGCGGAGACGCTGGCACGACTGGCGCAGGTTGCTGCTCTGACGGTCCCGCCCGGGGAGGAGGACGCCCTCGGCTCCTCATTGCCGGGTTGGCCCGTATTCCCCGAGGTCCGCGCCTCGCTCAGCGCGCTACGCAGGCTCGGGTGGCGGCTGGCGATCCTGTCGAACACGGACCCCGACCTGCTCGACGCCTCACTGCGAGAGATCGGCGTTCCGGTCGACCTCCGCGTGGTCGCCTCCGAGGTCGGCTCGTACAAGCCGGCGCTCCGGCATTGGGAATCCTTCTTTGCGCAGACCGGGGCGGATCGGTTGCGGCACGCCCACGTGGCAGCCTCGCTCTTCCACGACGTCGAGCCGACCGCATTGCTCGGCCTGCGCTGCGTCTGGATCAACCGTCTCGGGGAGCGGAGCGGGCTGCCGCGGTCGGCCGAGCTGCTCAACCTGGCCGACCTGCCGGACGCGCTGGAGGCGCTCGTCCCAGCCTGAGGGTAGGATCTGCCGGATGTCCGAGCCCCTCCTGATGTTCCCCCGCGATACGCGCGGGCGCCCGCTGCACGACCTGCGGATCAGCGTCACCGACCGCTGCAACTTCCGCTGCGTGTATTGCATGCCGCGTGCCGTCTTCGGGCGAGACCACCCCTTCCTGCCACGCACCGAGCTGCTCACCTTCGAGGAGATCGCCCGGCTGGTGCGGATCTTCACGCGGCTCGGCGTGGAAAAGGTACGACTCACCGGCGGCGAGCCGCTCGTCCGCCGCGAGCTGCCGACGCTGGTCGGAATGCTCGCGCAGATCCCCGGCGTCCGCGACCTCACCCTCACGACAAATGGGGTGCTGCTCACCGAGCAGGCAGGGGCGCTCCGAGCGGCAGGGCTGCATCGGGTCACCATCAGCCTCGACGCCGACGACGACGTCACCTTCATGCGCATGAACGACGCCGGCGTCCCCGTCTCGCGTGTGCTGGCTGGGATAGAGGCCGCGGAGGCCGCCGGCCTGGGCCCGATCAAGCTGAACATGGTCGTGAAGCGCGGCTGGAACGAGCACGCGCTGCTTCCCATGGCGCGCCGATTCCGCGGGACCGGCCGCATCCTTCGCTTCATCGAGTACATGGACGTGGGCCATTCGAACGGCTGGCGGCTCGACGAGGTCATCCCCGCTGACGAGATCCTCGAAACCCTTTCCGCGGAGTTTTCACTTGAGCCGATGCCGCCTACGAACGCCGGTGAGGTGGCAGAGCGCTACCGCTACCTCGATGGCGCGGGGGAGATCGGGATCATTGCGTCGGTCAGCCGTCCCTTCTGCGGCGACTGCTCCCGCGCCCGGCTCTCCGCCGATGGGAAGCTCTACACCTGCCTCTTCGCCACCGCCGGCCACGACCTGCGGGCACTCGTCCGCGGCGGCGCGTCGGACGCCGATCTCGAGGCGAGCCTCCGTCAGATCTGGGAGCTCCGCGACGACCGCTACAGCGAGATCCGCTCCGCCGAGACGCTGGCGCTCCCCAAGGTGGAGATGAGCTACATCGGCGGGTAGCGAGTCCTAGTCACGCTGCGAACGGACGGCTATTCTTTCGCCCCAATGCTTTGCCCCTCCTGCGGCGTCCCTGCCGCGAGCCCAACGCAGAAATTCTGTGCGGAATGCGGTGTACGGCTCGGACAGTCGTGCCCTTCCTGCTCCACGGCCTACGACGGGAGCCCCAAGTTCTGCCCGGAGTGCGGCTTTGCGCTGGCCGCCGGTACCAGGCCGCCGATTGCGCCGTCATCCCCGCTCGCCGGGAATGGCGCGACAGCGATCCCGATCGAATCGGCAGCATCAACGGTCGCTGAGCGGAAGCTGGTCTCGGTCCTGTTCGCCGACCTGGTCGGGTTCACCGCCAGTTCCGAGTCTCGCGACGCGGAGGCGGTGCGTGAGCAGCTGACCGAGTACTTCGGCGTCGCCCAGGAAATCATTACGCGCTACGGCGGGTCGGTCGAGAAGTTCATCGGCGATGCCGTGATGGCGGTATTCGGGCTGCCCACGCTCCATGAGGACGACGCGCTGCGGGCCGTGCGGGCCGCCCACGACCTGCGAGCGGAGCTCAAGAGCAGCGGCCTTGCCG